>DATJTM010000666.1:0-6489 GCA_035503395.1 Luteitalea sp. | reverse complement strand
AGTGTCGCGGCCGGCCTGACCGCGCTCGATCTGTCGGTGTCGCTGCCGGTGCTGAAGGTGGTCCTGCCGGTCGGCATCTCGTTCTACACGTTCCAGAGCCTGTCCTACACGATCGACGTCTACCGCGGCCGCATGCGGGCCTGTCGGCCGTTGCGTGACTTCGCGTTGTTCGTCGCCTTCTTCCCGCAGCTGGTGGCGGGTCCCATCGAGCGGGCCGAAGCGCTGGTCCCGCGTGTGCTCACGCCGCGCGTCTTCAACCTCGTCGTTGCCCGCGACGCGCTGCTGCTCATGGGCTGGGGACTCTTCAAGAAGCTGGTGATCGCCGACAACGTCGGTGTCATCGCCAACCGGGTCTTCTCGATGAAGGATCCGGGCTTCGAGATGTTGTGGGCCGGGGTGTTCGCCTTCGGCGTGCAGATCTACGCCGATTTCTCCGGGTACACCGACGTGGCGCGCGGCAGCGCGCGCTGGCTCGGGTTCGACCTGATGAAGAACTTCGATCTCCCGTACCGCGCGATCTCGCCGTCCGACTTCTGGCGGCGCTGGCACATCTCGCTGTCGTCGTGGTTTCGCGACTACCTGTACATCCCGCTCGGCGGTTCTCGGCATGGCCTGGCCCGCACGTTGCGCAACGTGATGATCACGTTCGTGGTGTCGGGGCTGTGGCACGGGGCGGCCTGGAACTTCGTGCTGTGGGGCGCGTTCCACGGGCTGCTGCTCGTGCTGGAACGACTCTGGGGCGCGATCCGCGGCGTCGGCCGTCATCCGGGGCGTCACCGCATCCCGCTCTGGCGCGGCGTGCTGCAGTGGGCCGGGATGTTCGTGCTGATTCACATCGGCTGGCTGCTGTTCCGCGAGAGCGATGCGGCCATGCTGTGGCGCGACCTCACACTGGTACCCGGCACCGCGCCGCTGCGTGAACGACAGGCCGGCCTGTACCTGTTCCTGATCGCGCTGTCGTTCTCACTGCCGCTGTGGGCGCACACACTGTGGACCGCGTGGCAGGGACGCTCGTACACGGACCGGCCCGCCGTGAGCGAGGCCGAAGTGCCGACGAGCACGCTCGCCTGGCAGGCCGTGGCCGTCGGCGTGATGTTCGCCACCATCCTCGTGCTGCGCAGCCGCACGTCGCTGGATTTCATCTATTTCGCGTTCTAGGAAGCCTGCCGCCTACAGGCGTACAGCCTGCGGGCCTACGGCCTACAAGCCTACGAGCCTACGGTCTCAGGTAGGCTGTAGGCTGAAGGCTGTAGGCCGTCGTGTGACTCCCCTTCCTCCCTTCCTGCCGCTGGTGCTGGAGGCCCTGGCCGGTCATGGCCTGCGCCCGCGACCGGACACGCCGGTCGAGCTCCTGCGCGACCAGGTCAACGACCTGTACCGCTACGAGATTCGCCAGTTGCGCGGGCGATTGCTGGCCGGCGAGATCCCCAAGGCACGCTATGCCGACGCGGTGCGGACGCTCCGCACGCGTTACCTGTTGCTGTCGTTGCCACGTGATCGATGGCGCACCACGTGAGCGAACACCTGTCAATCCGCCGCCGTGCGATAGAATCCTGATTTCGTATGGGTGGATGGCACGAGTTCCAAGGTCTGAACGCCGGATACGTCCTCGAGCTCTACGATCGCTACCGGCAGGACCCGGCCTCGGTCGACGCGCAGACCCGCGCGTATTTCGAGCAGTGGACCCCTCCTGAGACGACAGGGACCGCGACGGCAGCGCCCGTCGCTCCAACCGATGTGCGGGCCGTGGTGGGCGCCGCCACGCTGGCTGAGGCGATTCGCCGCTACGGGCATCTCGCCGCGCAAATCGACCCGCTCGGGTCGCGGCCGACGGGCGACCCGGCGCTGGCGCCCCAGGCGCACGGCATCACCGACGAGGTCCTGGCCCAGGTGCCCGCCTCGGCCGTGAGTGGCCCGCTCGCCGACGAGCAGCCCAACGCGGCGGCCGCCATCGCGGCGCTGCGCAAGGCGTACTCGAGCCACAGCGGCTACGATTTCGCGCAGGTATTCGTCCCCGAGGAACGCGAGTGGCTGCGGCTCGCGGTCGAGAGCGGTCGCTTCCGTCCACCGATCTCGCCCGTCGATCAGGAAGCGCTGCTCGACCGCATCACCGAGGTCGAGACCTTCGAGCGGTTCCTGCACCGCACGTTCCCCGGCAAGACGCGCTTCTCGGTCGAGGGGCTCGACATGCTGGTGCCCATTCTCGACACCGTCATCGATGGCGCCGAGGACGCCGGCGTCCAGCACGTGCTCATCGGCATGGCCCATCGCGGCCGCCTCAACGTGCTCGCCCATGTGCTCGGCAAGCCGTACGCGCAGATCCTGGCCGAGTACAAGGACCCGGCCCAGACACGCAACGGCTACCGCATCGACCTCGGCTGGACCGGCGACGTGAAGTACCACGCTGGCGCCCTGCGCAAGGTCGGCAGCAACCTCAGCGTGTCGATGGCGCCCAACCCGAGCCATCTGGAGTTCGTGAATCCGGTGATCGAGGGCATGGCACGCGCTGCCGGTACCGACGCAGACAGCGCCGGCCGTCCGCGCTTCGACGGCGCCCGCACCGTGCCGATCCTGATTCACGGCGACTCGGCGTTCCCGGGCCAGGGCATCGTGGCCGAGACGTTGAACCTGTCGCGGCTCGACGGCTACACGACCGGCGGCACGATTCACATCATCGCCAACAACCAGCTCGGGTTCACGGCGACGCCGTCGGAGTCCTACTCGACGTCGTACGCGAGCGGCCTGGCCCGCGGCTTCAAGATCCCGATCGTCCACGTCAACGCCGACGATCCGGTCGCCTGCATCGAGGCGGCCCGGATGGCGTGGGCCTATCGGGCCCGATTCCAGCGCGACTTCCTGATCGACCTGGTCGGCTATCGGCGCTACGGCCACAACGAAGGCGACGAGCCGGGCTTCACGCAGCCGTTGATGTACCAGAAAATCGCCAGCCACCCGACGGTGCGCGAACAGTGGGCGCGCACGGTGCAGGAAAGCACCGGCAAGTCCGACGTCGGCGCGGGGATGGTCGAAGCGCGGATGAAGGCGCTCGAGCAGGTCTACGAGCAGCTCAATCCCGAGGAAGCGATCGTCAACCCGATTCCCGAGCCGCCACCGGCCGGCGCGGCGCGTCACGTGCGTACGGCCGTGCCGGTCGAACAGTTGCAGGCGCTCAACGACGCCCTGCTCACGCGGCCCGAGGGGTTCAACGGCCATCGCAAGCTCGATCGTGGTCGCGACCGTCGCCGGACCATGTTCGACAACACCGACGAACGGACGATCGACTGGGCGGCCGCGGAGGAACTCGCGTACGCGAGCATCCTGGCCGACGGCATTCCGATTCGCCTCACCGGTGAGGACGTCCAGCGCGGCACCTTCAGCCATCGGCACGCGGCCTTCCGCGACGTCGAGACGGGGGCGATCGACATCCCGCTGCAGCGCCTCCCGCAGGCCCGCGCCAGCTTCGAGATCCACAACAGCCCGCTCAGCGAGAACGCCACGATCGGGTTCGAGTACGGCTACAACGTCCAGGCGCCCGAACGACTGGTGCTCTGGGAGGGCCAGTACGGCGACTTCATCAATGGCGCGCAGGTGGTGCTCGACCAGTTCGTGACGTCGGCCCGCGCCAAGTGGGGCCAGACCCCGTCGCTCGTTCTGCTGCTGCCGCACGGCTATGAAGGACAGGGCCCGGAGCACTCGAGCGCGCGCCCCGAGCGTTTCCTCGGCGCGGCCGCCGACATCAACCTGCGCCTCGCCAACTGCACCACCGCGGCGCAGTACTTCCACCTGCTCCGTCGTCAGGCCCTGCTGCTCACGACCGACCCACTGCCGCTCATCGTGCTGACGCCGAAGAGCCTGCTCCGGCATCCGCTCGTCGCCTCGGCGCCGCGCGAGTTCGCCGAAGGCGCCTGGCGCCCGGTGATCGACGATGGCGAAGCGCGCGCGCGCGCCCGCGACGTCAAGCGCGTGATCTTCTGCAGCGGCAAAGTCTACGTCGATCTCGTCTCCGCCGAGCAGCGCCAGTCGGATCGGGACGTGGCGATCTGCCGCATCGAGCAGCTGTACCCGTTCCCCTCCGACGCGGTCGATGCCGTGCTCGGCGGCTATCCGAACGTGCAGGAAGTGGTCTGGCTCCAGGAAGAGCCGCTCAACATGGGCGCGTGGGAGTTCTTCCGTCCGTGCTTCGAGGAACTGCTCGAGGGCCGGCTACCCATCCGCTATCTCGGACGTCCACGCAGCGCGAGTCCCTCGGAAGGGTCACTCGCCTGGCACCTGATCAACCAGAAGATGCTGGTGGCCGAGGCCTACGCCCCCACCGCTCCCGCCCCGCGCGCCTCCCGCGCCCGGGTCAAGGCAAAGGCATAACGCACACATGGCCGCACAGGTGGTGGTCCCGCAACTCGGTGAGTCGGTGGTCGAAGCGCGCGTCGCGCGCTGGCTGAAGAAGGAAGGCGACGTCGTCGCGATCGGCGATGCGCTCGTCGAACTCGAAACCGAGAAGATCGACCTCGAAGTGAACGCCGACCAGGCCGGCGTGCTCGGCAAGATCCTCCGCCAGGAAGGCGAGGACGTGAAGGTCGGCGAGCCGCTCGCGTCGATCGAGGCCGGCAGTGGCGCGGCCGCCGCCCCCGCTGCCGCCGCATCAGAGGCTGCCCCGGCCGCGACTGGAGATTCCGGTGCGCCTGCCGCCGCGACCCCGGCGCCGCCGGAAGCCGGCACTCCCGCGGTGTCTGCCGCGCCGGCTGGCGCCGCAGCCGAGGCGCCGCGCAGCACGCCGGCGGCGCGCAAGGCCGCTGAAGTCCACCAGGTCGACATGGCGCAGGTGCAGGGCTCCGGCGACGCCGGTCGCGTGATGAAGCGCGACGTGGAAGCCGCCGCCGGCCAGCCTGCCGCCGCGCCCGCCGCACCAGCGCCCGCGCCTGCCGCGAAGGCACCCGCACCACCGGCGCCGCCACGTCCCGCCCCGGCGCCGGGCAGCCGCACCGAAGAGCGTGTGCGGATGTCGAAGCGCCGCCTGACGATTGCGCGCAACCTCGTCGAGGCGCAGCGCACGGCCGCCATGCTCACCACCTTCAACGAGGTGGACATGACGGAGCTGATGGCGCTCCGCGACCGCCGCAAGGACGCGTTCACGAAGCGTCACGGCGTCGGCATCGGCATCGCCTCGTTCTTCGTGCAGGCTGCCGTGTCCGCGCTCAAGGCCTTCCCCCGTCTCAACGCCGAGATCCAGGGCGAAGAGATGGTGCTGAAGCACTACTACGACATCGGGATCGCGGTCGGCGCCGAGCAGGGCCTGGTGGTGCCGGTGATCCGCAACGCCGAACAGCTGCCGTTCCTCGGCATCGAGCAGGCGATTCGTGATTTCGCGGCGCGCGCCAAGAGCAACACGTTGACGCTCGAGGACCTCAAGGGCGGCTCGTTCACGATCACCAACGGCGGCGTCTTCGGTTCACTGCTCAGCACGCCGATCATCAATCCGCCGCAGGTCGGCATCCTCGGCCTGCACAAGATCGAGGACCGTCCAGTGGCCGTCAAGGGCCAGGTCGTCATTCGGCCGATGATGTACGTCGCGCTCTCCTACGACCACCGCATCGTCGACGGGCTGGAAGCCGTGCAGTTCCTCGTGCGGGTGAAGGAGTTCATCGAGGACCCGGGTCTGCTGCTCCTCGAGTCCTGAGCGCGAGCATTCGGGCTGGATCCTCGGGATCCGGCCCGGCCGTTCGGCCGATCCGCCGGCCCGGCCACCAACCAGCATTTCGAAAGGGGCGTCTTACAGACATGCCGCCGACCAGACCGTCCTTCGCCGCGGTCCTGCTGCTGGGCGTCGCTCTTGCCACCTCCTCCCTTGCGTCGGCTCAGCAGCCGGCGGCCACCCGCACTGCGGCCGACCTCGACCGCATCCGCCGTCAGTTCGTCGAGCAGTCGAACGAGTCCGTCTTCCTTGGACCGGTCCGGGCCGACTATTCGGTGCGGGTGCAGGAAGAGAAGGAAGACCTCGACTACCACTTCGGCTACCTCTACGACCAGAGCACGGCGACGCCGGGATATGTCCGTCCGTGGTATCCGATCTACCACTACGAACTGCAGTCGATCATGATCCCGCCCGAGCATCGGGCGCAGCTCTATCCGATTGGCGTGCCGACCGGCAACGTGGTCGGGGCGATCAAGAATGCGTTCGGGGGCGCGTCGCGCAAGCGGAAGGAGCGCGAGGCGAAGGCCCAGGTCGAGGCGGAGCTGAAGGCGATCCGCGAGAAGCCGCCGCAGCCCTAGAAGATGCCTTCGACCGGCGCGGGTGCCGGAGCCGCGAAGAGGTACTCGAGCAGCGCCTCGACGCGGTCGGCCCAGGCCGACTCGGAGTGTGGCGCGTCCTTGGCTTCCACGTAGCGCAGGTGGTCGCCGCGCCAGCCCTTGTCGCGCAGCAGTCCCTTGAGCGCGCGGGCGTTGCGCACGGTGTCGCGTCCTTCGGCAGTGCCCACGTCCAGCCAGATCCGC
>DATJTM010000665.1:0-18175 GCA_035503395.1 Luteitalea sp. | reverse complement strand
TAGCGCAGGTTCTCGAGCAGGACCACGCCAGGCGTGCCGGCCTTGGCGATTGCGTCCTTCGCCGGCTGTCCGATGCAGTCACTGGCGAACGTCACCGGCTGTCCGAGCAACTGCGACAGGCGGTCGGCCACCGGCTGCAGGGTGAACTCCGGATTCGGCTTGCCCTTCGGGCGTCCGAGGTGCGACGCCAGGATCACCGTCGCGCCTTGCTCGAGGGCGTACTTGATGGTGGGCAGCGACGCCTGGATGCGCGTGTCGTCAGTGATCTGCCCGTTCTTGATGGGCACGTTGAAGTCGACGCGAATGAACACGCGCCGACCCTTCAAATCGAGGTCGGTAATCGATCGCTTGGCCATGTGTGCTCGTGAACGGGAACGGCGGCGACGCATGAGCGCCGGCCGCCGTGGAACATGGTTGGTGGTGATCCGGTTCCCGGTTCCCGGTACCCGGTTCCCGAGGGGGTGGTTACAGTCCCTTACCGTTCATGTAGATCGCGAGATCCACGCAGCGGCTGCTGTAGCCCCACTCGTTGTCGTACCAGCTCAGCACCTTCACGAAGTCACCGTCCATGACCTTCGTGTAGGCCGAGTCGATGATCGAGCTGTGCGGATTCTTGCGGAAGTCGATCGACACCAGCGGCGCGTCTTCGACCGCCAGGATGCCCTTCAGGTTGCCGGCGGCGGCCGACTTGAAGGCCGCGTTGACTTCCTCGGCCGTCGTCTTCTTGCCGACGATCACCGCGAGGTCGACCACCGAGACGTTCGGGGTCGGCACGCGCATCGACATGCCATCGAGCTTGCCCTTCAACTCCGGCATCACCTCGCCCATCGCCTTGGCGGCGCCGGTCGTGGTCGGGATCATCGACAGGGCCGCAGCGCGAGCGCGACGCATGTCCTTGTGCGGCAGGTCGAGCAGCTGCTGGTCGTTCGTGTAGCTGTGGATCGTCGTCATCCAGCCCTTGACGATGCCGAACTGCTCGTGGAGGACCTTGGCGAACGGCGCGAGGCAGTTCGTCGTGCACGAGGCATTGGACACGACCGTGTGCTTGGCCGGGTCGTAGATCTCGTGGTTGACGCCCATCAGCAGGGTCGCATCGGGGCCGGTGGCCGGCGCCGTGATGACCACGCGCTTGGCGCCGCCCGTGATGTGCTTGGCGGCGTCGTTCCGCGCGGTGAAGCGGCCGGTGCCCTCGAACACCAGCTCCACGCCGAGCTTGCCCCAGGGCAGCGCAGCCGGATCCTTCTCGGCCAGCACCTGGAACTTGTCGCCGTTGACGCTGATCCAGTCACTGCCCGACTGCACGTCGGCGTCCAGGTTGCCCAGGATCGAGTCGTACTTGAGCAGGTGCGCCAGCGTCGCCGTATCGGTCAGGTCGTTCACGGCGACGAAATCGAGCTGCCCGGTGCCCAGCGCCGCGCGCATGATGTTGCGCCCGATGCGCCCGAAGCCGTTGATACCAACCTTGATGCCCATGGAAAACCCTCCCACGCGGTCGCAGACCTGCGGATGAAGACGTCGGGAAAAACCGTGTCAGCACACCCCGGACCCGCGTGGCCGGGACGATTGGCCGAGCACGACCGCCCATGGTATCGCGAATGACCGCCGGATCAGGCCCGGCCGGTTCGCTATACTCCACGCAGTCGCCCCGACACGCTCGCCGGCGTCCCCGATCCACGCCCGGAGCGGCCCTCCGCGCGCGGACAGCCCGAACCGCTCCTGCATGTACGCCCTCTACAGCCTGCTCAGTGCCGCCGCGCTCGTCGTGGCCGCGCCGTGGCTCGCCTGGCAGGCCGTGCGGCACGGTAAATACCGCCACCGCTGGCGGGAACGCGTCGGCATCCTGCCGAAGGGGCTGGCCGGCAGATCGGCGCCGACGCTGTGGCTCCACGCCGTCTCGGTCGGTGAGGTCCTGAGCGCCGTCCCCCTGGTGGCGGCCTTCCGCCGCGAGTACCCGGAGTGGAGGGTCGTGGTGTCGACCACCACCCGCACCGGGCGGGACACGGCCGAGACCCGTCTCCGTGACGCGGCCGGCATCTTCTACTTCCCGCTGGACTTCGCGTGGATCGTGCGGCGCGTGCTGGCGCACGTCCGACCGTCGCTCGTGCTGATCGTCGAGACCGAGATCTGGCCGAACCTGCTGCGCCTCTGCCGGGCCGATGGGATCGGCGTGCTGCTCGTCAACGCCCGCATCTCGGACCGCAGCTTTCCTCGATACCGACGGCTCGGCGGACTGCTGGCTGGCGTGCTCGCCCAGTTCGATCGGCTCTGCGCGCAGTCGGAGGACTCGGCCGTCCGCCTGCGGGAACTCGGCGCCCCGGCTGATCGGGTGGTGCTGACGGGCAGCCTGAAGTTCGACGTGGCGGCCGGCACCGCGGATGCCGTCGAAGTCGTGGCCAGCCGTCTGCGCGGGCGCCCGGTGCTCATGGCAGCCAGCACGCTGCGGGGGGAAGACGACATCCTGCTCGGTATATTCCGCCAGCTGCGTGTGCGTCATCCCGAGGCGCGGCTGGTGCTGGCGCCGCGTCATCCCGAGCGATTCGACGACGTCGCCGCGCTCGCCGGGCAGGACGGCCTCCGGGCAGTGCGCCGGACGGCGCTCACGCCGACCGCGGGCGACGAGTTCGACGTGCTCGTGCTGGACACGATCGGCGAGCTGGCCGCCCTGTGCGCGCATGCCACCGTCGTCTTCGTCGGCGGCAGCCTCGTACCGGCCGGCGGCCACAACATCCTCGAACCAGCTCGCTACGGCCGCCCGGTCGTCGTCGGGCCGTCGATGTCCAACTTCGCCGAGATTGCGCGGCTGTTCCTCGCCGAGGGCGCGCTCGTGCAGGTGCCCGATGCTCGGGCGGCAGCGCGCGAGATCCTCGCGCTGTTCGACGATCCCGCCCGTCGCACGACGATTGGCGCGGCCGCGGCAGCCGTCCTCGACCGACATCGTGGCGCCGTGGCGCGGACGATGCGCGAGGTGTCCGCGGTGCTGCAGCAACGGGGACTCGAGGCGCCACCGACGCCGGTCGGGGCATCGCGATGAGCGAGCCCTGGAGCCTCGCGATGCTGCGAGCCGCGGCGCGCGTGTACGGGCGCGGCGCCGCGTTGCGGCGCGAACTGCGTCAGCAGCGGCCGCTCCGGCTCGATCGGCCGGTCGTCAGCGTCGGCAATCTGGCCGTCGGTGGCCGCAACAAGACGCCGGTCGTGGCCGCGATCGCACGGATGCTGCACGGCTGGGGCGAGCGGCCCGCGGTCCTGAGTCGCGGGTACCGTCGCGAAGCGCCGTCGAACGACGTCGTGATCGTCCGTGATGCCGACCACATGCGCGCCTCGCTGGCCGAGAGCGGCGACGAGCCGTTCATGCTGGCGCGTGAACTGCCCGGCTGTTGCGTGCTCGTCGACCCCCGGCGGGCCCGCGCCGGCGCGATGGCTGAACAGTCGCTCAACTGCACGGTCCATGTGCTCGACGACGGGTTCCAGCACGTGCAGCTGGCCCGCGACGCCAACCTGGTTCTGCTGACGCTGGACGACGTGTTGCACGGTGAAGTGCTGCCCGCAGGGCGACTGCGAGAGTCCCTGCAGGCCCTGGAGTACGCCGACGCGCTTCTGGCCGTCGACACCAGCGTCGCCCGTCTGCGGATGTCGCTCGGACGGGCGCCGGACGTGCCGATCTTCGAGGTCCGCCGTCATCATGGTCCGGTGCGTCCCCTCGCCGGCGCCACGGACTTCTCGCGGCTGCACGAACGGCCCGTGCTGCTGGTGACCGCCGTCGCCGAACCCGATCGTGTCGCCGCGGATTTGCGGGGCGCGGGCTGGACGCTCGCCGACGTGATGACCTTTCGTGACCATCACCGCTATCACGCCGACGATGTCCGACTGCTGGCCGGACGCGCCCGCAGCGTCGGGGCCGAAGCCGTGCTGACGACGGCCAAGGATGCCGTGAAACTGGAGCGCTTCCTGCCGCTGGACGTGCCGGTGGCCGTGGTGCCGCTGGACGTCGTCATCGAACCGGCCGACGAATTCGCCACCTGGCTCCGTCGCCGCCTGTCATTGCGGCCGGAGGGCGCGTGAGCGAGACGCCGTCCGAGATTCCGCGTCGGCATCGTCTCGAACATGCGGCGCTCCGTGCGGTGACGGCGTTCGTGCGTCGCCTGCCGCAGTCGGGTGCGACGCGGCTGGGGCACGGCATCGGCTGGCTGGCGTACCAGCTCGACCGACGCCATCGCCGCATCACGCTCGAGAATCTGGCCGCGACGTTTCCCGAGCGTTCACAGCAGGAGCGCCAGCGCATCTCCCGCGAGGTGTTCGCACACTTCGGCCGCAAGCTGGTCGAACTGCTCTGGTTCACGGGGTTGACGCCGGAGCGTCAGCTCGAACTCGTGGAGTTCGTCGGCGCCGAGCACCTGGAGGCCGGGCTCGCCCAAGGCCGCGGCGTGCTCATCGTCACCGGGCACTTCGGCTTCTGGGAGCTGCATGCGCTGGCGCACGGGTTGCGACTGGGCCCGATGGCGGTGGTCGCCCGTGCGCTCGATAACACCCTGCTCGATCGGATGCTCACCGATCTCCGCAGCAGCACCGGCAACGTCGTCATCGACCGCAAGGGCGGGTTGCGACGGATCATGCGGGCGCTCAACGCCAATCAGTCGGTGGCCGTGCTGATCGATCAGCACATCCTGACGGCCGATGCGGTGAAGGTCGACTTCATGGGGCGGCCGGCGGCGACGACGTCGGCGGTGGCGGTGCTCGCGTTGCGGACCGGCGCGGCGGTGATTCCCGCCTTCTCGTTACCGCTCAACGACGGCCGCTATCGGCTGATCTACGAGCGGCCGCTGGCGTTGCCCTCGGAAGAATCGCCGGAGGCCGTACGCGATCTGACGCAGCGCTGCACGAAGGTGCTCGAGAAGTACGTGCGCGCGCATCCCGAACGGTGGCTGTGGATGCATCGTCGCTGGCGCGACGATGTGCGCACGACCGAGTCGCCGTCGCTGTCCGTGGACGATGCGTCAGGAGACGCTGACGCGTGAGCGTGCCGCAACGGGTGGTCGTGCGGGGGCCGAACTGGCTCGGCGACCTGGTGATGGCGGCGCCGGCAATCCGGGCGATGGCCGACACGTGGCGCGAGACGGCGATCCACGTGGCGGTGCCGGCCGCGTTCGCGCCGGTCGTGCCGCTGCTGCATCCGCGTGTGCTCGGCCTGGGTCTCGAAGGGCGCGGTACGCGAGCCGTGACGCATCACGCCGCGCAGTTGCGAGCGGGTAACTTCGACGTCGGCCTGCTGTTGACCAACTCGTTTGCGACAGCGCTCGCGTTGAAGATGGCCGGCGTGCCGGAGCGCTGGGGCTATGCCCGCGACGGACGGAGCTGGCTGCTGACCAGGGCGATCCGCCCGCGCACAGTGCATCGGCAGAGCACGCATCACGCCGACTACTACGCGGCGCTCGTCGAGGCTGTCGGTCTGCCGCGCCCGCAGCTCGAGGTGCAGGCGGTGTTGCCGCAGTCGGTGCAGACCGACGCGGTCGCGTTGCTGCGCGAGGGCGGCTGGGACGGGCGGACGCCGCTGCTGGCGTGCGCGCCGGGCGCGGCGTATGGGACGGCGAAGCAGTGGCCGCCGAGCCACGTCGCCCGCGTCGTCGATGGCTGGACGTCCGATGGGGGTGTCGTGGCGCTGGTGGGGGCGCCGTCCGACAAAGGTGCGACGTCGCATGTGCTGTCGATGGTCACGCCCGCGGGTGAGGGCCGAGGCGTCGTGATCGATCTGACCGGCCGCACCAGCCTGGTCACGCTCGCGGGCGTGTTGCGCGCCGCGACGCGCGTGCTCGCCAACGACTCCGGTGCGATGCACCTGGCGGCAGCGCTCGGCACGCCGACGGTGACGGTGTTCGGCCCCACGCGCGAGGAGTCGACCGCACCGCTGGGCCCGCACCGCATCCTCACCAACGAGGTGTGGTGCCGCCCGTGCATGTTGCGCGAGTGCCCGCTGAATCACCGCTGCATGACCGGCGTCGCCCCCGACGCCGTCCTCGCCGCCTTGCGCAGCCGGTGACGTTCACTTCACCGCATTCACGTTGGCGCCACCTCTGACTAGGGCGTCGGGTCTCTGCTCGAGACGTACTCGAAGAGATCGTGAGCGTCGAGTCTCTGCTCGAGGATCCCATCCAGGAGATCGTAGGCGTCGAGCTTCAGCTCGACGCTCAGTGATGCGGCACGTGAGATGCACGTGGGTGGCGCATGCCGAAACGGCTGAAGCATTGGGACTACGCGCAATCTGCCGCGTACTTCGTCACCACCTGCACTTTTGCGCGTCGCCCTCTCTTCGGCGTCGTCGCCGACAACGTCGTCCATCACACGCCGCTGGGGCGGCTCGCGATCGAGCAGCTTCTCCGCACTTTTGCCGCACTGGAGTCTTTTGAACCCTCATACGTCGTGATGCCCGACCACGTGCATCTGCTCGTTCGCGTGGACCATCGGTCGAACGCCGCGGCAACGGATCGGCTCGTTCAGCGCTTCAAGGCGCGGGTCACGCATCACGGCAGAGAGCGCGCACTTATTGCGTGCTCGATGGTGGTGTGGCAGCGCGGATTCTTCGATCGGATCGTCCGGACGGACGACGAGTATGCGGCGCTGCAGCAGTACATAGAGACCAACCCGCTTCGGTGGACGCTTTCGCGTCCCGGCAAAGATTGAAGGCGGCGGAGGGGACGTCCTCGCGAAGACCACTGACCGTCGAGCTGAAGCTCGACGGCTACGGTGGTAAAGCGCGACCGCTACGTCTGACGGTTGCGGGTCGAGGATCGACGGTCACGGGTGGAGCGAGTCCGACGGCTACGGGTGCAGATAATTCGACGGCTACACCTGTAGAACTGGAGCGGTGCGACAAGTCGGACGGCTACGGATTGGCAAAAGTGCGAGTCGTCGGCGGAAGCGAAGCGAAGAATCCGCGTTCTTCCGCGACCGCAGTTACGACACTGACCGTCGAGCTGAAGCTCGACGGCTACGGGCACAGAGGATTCGACGGCTTCACCCGTCACACTGACCGTCGGACAAAGTTCGACGGCTACGCCGACGCGAGCGGGTCGCGGCGGGGGAGGGCGACGCTCAGCGCCATGGCGACGAGCGCGGTGACGCTCGAGCCGATGAAGGCGTACCACGTCCAGGCGATCGGCGTGGCGGTCCAGATGTACAGCAGCAGCGCCAGGCCGACGGCCATGCCGCCGAGCATCGCGGTGGCGCTCACGCGCGTGGTGGCGAAGCCGACGAGGAACGCGCCGAGCACGGGGCCGGCGGTCAGTGACAGGATCGACAGCCCCGCGTCGAGCACCGATCGATCCATCCACTGGCAGCCGAGCGCGACGATCAGCTGCACGATGCCCCAGCCGAGCGTGGCGCGATACGACACGCGCATCACCGTCTGCTCATCGGCGGTCTCGTTCACATAGCGCAGGTAGAAATCGTTGACCGTGGTCGCCGCCATCGCGTTGATCGACGGCGACAGCGCCGCCGCGACGATCGCCGCGACGATGAAGCCCGACACGCCGCTGGGCAGCGTGTTGATGACGAAGCGGGGCAGGATCTCGTCGGGCCGCCCGAGCACCGGCAGCGGCACCTCCTGGTAGTACGTGAACAGCATCACGCCGATCAGCAGGAAGAGCCCGAACTGCAACAGCACGAGCACCCCGCTCAGCACGAGGCCACGACCTGCGTCGCGCGCCGACGGCGCCGCGAGCAGGCGCTGCACGAGGAACTGGTCGGTGCCATGCGTGGCCAGCGTCAGTGCCACACCGCCGACGACGCCCGCCCAGAACGTGTAGATCTTGGTGAAGTCGAGCCCGAAGTCGAAGACCGCGAACTTGCCCGCCGCCGACCCGGTCGCGACGACCGTGCTCCAGCCACCCTCGATGCCGTACAGCAGCGCGAAGAAGATGATCAGCGCGCCCGCCAGGTACACGAACATCTGCACGACGTCCGTCCAGATGACGGCTGCCGAGCCGCCGTACATCGTGTAGGCGATCATCGCCGAGCCGAGCAGGACGACCGTCCACGGGACCGGGATGCCGGTCACCACCGCAATGACGAGGGCTGTCGTGAAGAGGCGAATGCCATCGGCCAGCGATCGCGTGAAGAGGAACAGTGCCGCGCCCGCCGTCCTGACCCCAGGCCCGAACCGCCACTCGAGCAGCTGGTACGAGGTCATCAGGTCGCCGCGAAAGTACGCCGGCAGGAACAGCCAGCTCACGACGAACCGGCCGATCACGTAGCCGATCGGCAACTGCAGGAACGCCATGTTCCCCGTGTAGGCCGCCGCCGGCACGCCGATGAACGTGATGGTGCTCGTCTCGGTTGCGACGATGGTGAAGCAGATGGCCCACCAGGGCACGGAATGGCCGGTGAGGAAGTAGTCCTTGGTCGACCGCTGGAAGCGCGCGAAGTACATGCCGAAGGCCGTCAGCGCGAGCACGTACCCCGCAATCACGGCGTAATCCAGCCAGTTCAGGACCATTGGCGGCACAGCGTACTACACGGTCCGCACCGCCGACGGGACGCCGGCGCGACAGGTTGCGGGCCTCGCGGTACCATGCCTGCGATGTCCGCCCTCGCGCCTGCGGTCTTCCTCGACCGCGACGGCACCCTCATCGAAGACGCGGGATACCTCGACGACCTGAAGCGCATCGCGCTCTACCCGGCGACGGTCGACGCGCTCCGGGTCCTGGCCCGCGGCGGGTTCCGCCTCGTCGTCATCACCAACCAGAGCGGCATCGCCCTCGGGCTCTTCGATGAGCCGTTCGTGACGCGTACCCACGAGCACATGCAGGCGCAGCTCGTCGCCGCCGGGGCCGCCATCGACGGCTACTACTACTGCCCGCATCACCCGTCAGGGCGCGTCGCGGACTTCACCCAGGTGTGCACGTGTCGCAAACCTGGAGCGGGTCTGGTACAACGGGCCGCCGCCGACCTCCAGATAGATCTGTCGCGCTCGTGGATGATCGGCGACCGCTGGAGCGACGTGCAGGTGGCCACGACGGCCGGTCTGGCCGGCGGCATCCTCGTCCGCACCGGCTCCGGCCGCAGCGCCGAGGCGAAACCCGTCGACGACGTGACGCCGGCACTGATTGCCGACGACATCATGGAAGCCGCCGCATGGCTCCTGCGGCAGGGCCGCTGACATGCGCACGCGTCTGCTGCCGCTGCTCGACGCGCTCGATGGGCGCCGCACGGTCGTCATCGGAGACATCGCGGCCGACGAGTTCCTGTACGGCCGTGTCGCCCGCGTGTCGCGCGAAGCACCTGTCCTGATCCTCGAGTACGACACCACGCAGATCGTGCCGGGCGGGGCCGGCAACGCCGCCAACAACGTCGCGGCACTCGGCGGACGGGCCCGCCTCTTCGGCTGCGTCGGACGCGACACGCAGGGCGATCGTCTCGTCGAGGCGCTGACGGCGGCCGGTGTCGATGCCGCGGGCGTGGCCCGAGTGAAGGGACACGTCACGCCGACCAAGACTCGCGTGCTGGCCGGAGGCATTCACTCGGCCAAACAGCAGGTCGTGCGCATCGACCGCAAGGGCGAGGCGACGGCTGCCCGCGTCGTGCACGACGCGTGGGGCCGACGCCTGGATGCGGCCCTCCGCACCTGCGACGCCGTGCTGATCTCGGACTACGGTGCCGGTGTGGTCACGCCAACGCTCGTACGCCACGTCAAGAGCACGCTGCGGGCCCGCAAGGGCCGTCGCGTGCCGGTGCTGGTCGACTCGCGCTATGACCTCGGTCGGTACAGCGGCTTGACGGCATCGACCCCGAACGAGTCGGAAGTCGAAGCGATGCTCGGCGTTCGCATCGACGACGACAGGAAGGCGCTCGAGCGTGCAGGTCGTGACCTGCTCGAGCGGACCCGCATGGAGGCCGTGCTGATCACGCGCGGCAGCCGCGGCATGGCCCTCTTCGAGCCCGATCGCCCGACCGTGCACGTGCCGATCTTCGGCAGCGACGAAATCGCCGACGTGACCGGCGCGGGCGACACCGTGATTGCCGCCGTGACCCAGGCGCTCGCCGGCGGCGCCAGCTTCGCGGACGCCGCGCACCTGGCCACCGTCGCCGGCGGCCTCGTCGTGATGAAGCGTGGCACGGCCACCGTCAGCCGCGACGAACTCCGCGCCGCGATCGACGCCGACGATGATCGTCACGCGTGAGGCATTGCTGACGCATGCGGCCGGGCATCGTGACCGCGGCGAGACGCTGGCCCTGGCCAACGGCGTCTTCGACCTGCTGCACGTCGGTCATCTGCGCTACCTGCAGGGCGCCGCAGCGGAGGCCGACGTCCTCGTCGTCGCCGTCAACGACGATGCGATCGTGCGGCAGCTGAAAGGGCAGGGCCGTCCGGTGGTCGACGAGCGGACCCGGGCGCTGCTGGTCGCTGCCATCCGCGGGGTCGACTACGTGGTGCTGTTCGGCGACCTGACGGTGGCCCCGCTGCTCGAGGCCCTGCGGCCCGACGTGCATTGCAAGGGCACCGACTACACCGTCGACTCGGTGCCGGAACGCGCCATCGTCGAAGCCTACGGCGGCCGCACCGCCATCGTCGGCGACCCCAAGGATCACTCGACGCGCGACATCGTGGCGCGGCTGCAATGACCTCGTTCCTGCTGGTCCGCCTCGGCGCGCTGGGTGACATCGTGCACGCGATGCCGGTGGTGGCAGCGCTCCGACGCGCGCATCCCGACGCGCGGATCGGCTGGCTGGTGCACCCTCGGTTCGCGCCGCTGCTCGAGGTCGTCGAGGGGCTCGACGCGATTCATCCGCTCGACCGCCGCAGCGGTGCGCGGACGCTCGCCGACGTGCGCCGGCAGCGGTATGGCGCCTGTCTCGACCTGCAGGGACTGCTGAAGTCGGCCGCGATCGCGCGGCTCAGCGGCGCCACGCGTGTCATTGGCTTCGAGCGTCGGTGGCTGCGCGAGCCGGCAGCCGTGCTCGCCTACGGTGAGACTGGCGGCGACGGCCGCGGCCACATCGTCGACAAGAACCTGTCACTGCTGCGCTGCGTGGGCATCGAACATCCCGCGATCGCGTTCCCGCTGCGCCTGCCGGACACGCCGGTCGTGCCCTGCACCCGCGAGATCCTCCGCGTCGGGGCGGAGGCTCCGTTCGCGCTCCTGAATCCCGGCGCCGCATGGCCGAACAAGCGCTGGCCGGCGGAGCGCTTCGGCACCTTCGCCCGGCAGCTCAGGGAACGGACGGGGCTGCCGAGCGCCGTGCTGTGGGGACCCGACGAGGCGACGCTGGCCGCGGCGGTCGTGCGCGCGTCGGACGGTGCCGCGGCGATGGCGCCGCAGACGACCATGGTGGAGATGTTGTCGCTGGCGAAGGCGGCACGCATCGTCGTGTCGGGCGACACCGGGCCGCTGCACCTCGCGGCCGCTGCCGGCACGCCGGTCGTGGGCCTCTACGGCCCGACGCCACCGCAGCGCAACGGGCCGTGGGATCCTCGGGACGTGACCGTGTCGGCCCATGACCAGTGTGCGTGCGTGTTCAAGCGACAGTGCACGGCCCCGACGTGGTGCCTGGAGGCGGTGACGGTGGACGCAGTGATGGCGGCCGTGGAGCGGCGGCTGGGAGTGCCGGCGTGAGCGGGGTTCCTGTTCCCGCATCCGCGCCGGGACCGGCCTCGCCACGGGCCGGCTTCGCGCGTTGGCGCGTGCCGATCGGGTTTGCGGCCGCGTCGCTGGTGCTCTGGCTGGCGCGTCCGACCGCGTTGTCGCTGCAGATTGGACTCCCGATCGCCCTGCTCGGGCAGGCCCTCCGGATCTGGGCTGCCGGTCATCTCGAGAAGAGCCGGGAAGTCACGACGTCGGGACCGTATCGATTCACCCGGCATCCGCTGTATCTCGGGTCGACGTTGATGGGCGTGGGGCTGACGATCGCCGCGCGGCACTGGATCGTGGCGGTACTCATTGCCGCCTACCTCGCGATCACGCTCTGGACCGCCATCCGCACCGAAGAGGCGTATCTGCGGGCGACGTTCGGGGACGCGTACGACCGCTACGCCGGTGGCAGCCAGCCGACGGCCTCCCGCCGCTTCGCCGTCGAACGCGCGCTCCGCAACAAGGAGTATCGGGCGCCGCTCGGCCTGCTTGCCATCAGCGCGTACCTGATCTGGCGCAGTCTCTAGACGCGGATCGGCTGCTCTCCTCCGCCGGCTCGTCCCTGCCCGGGACGATTCGTCCCTGCGACATTCCCGTTTGCCACGCAAAGTGTCCCGTTTGCCGTCCTCGCTTTCTTGACATCCCTGCGCCGAGGGTCGCATCCTGACGGGCATTCCGGTTGAGGTGTGTCTCGTTGGAGGCGCACCTGCCGGTCGGGACCGGCTCCCGCCGTCACCCCGCCCGGCCTTTCAGCCCCGTCGCAGCACGTCGCCCACTTGACGTGCCGGTCGGGGTTTTCGCGGTTCTGAGCAGGAGGTGGATAGTGAGGAGTTCTCTCCGCAGGCTCGTCTCGAGCCTGTTCGCGGCCGTGGCTTTGTGCGCGGCCCCATCAGTGGCGTTGGCGCAGTCGGGTACGGCCACGCTCGCCGGCACGGTCAGTGACGAGCAGAAGAGCGCGGTGCCTGGCGCCACGGTCACGGCGACCAATGCAGCGACGGGCCTGTCGCGCGACACGGTGTCGGGCGACAACGGCGCCTACCAGTTCATCGCGCTGCCGCCGGGCGTGTACAACCTGAAGGTCGAACTGGCCGGCTTCAAGACGAGCGTCGTCGAGAAGATCCAGGTGGCGACCGACACCGTGCAGCGCCAGGACGTCTCGCTGTCGGTGGGCGGCCTCGAGGAAAGCGTGCAGGTCCTCGCCGAGGCGCCGGCGATCAATTCCACCGACGCCAGCCTCGGCAACGTCTTCAAGGAAAACCAGATTCTCGGGTTGCCCCTCGAAGCGCGCAACCCGGTCGGGCTCCTGTCGCTGCAGACCGGTGTGGTCTACATCCCGAAAGCCAATCCGGAGACGACCCTCGATCCACGCTATGGATCGGTGAGCGGCGCGCGTGCCGACCAGGGCAACGTCACGCTCGACGGCATCGACGTCAACGACGGCCAGAACCAGAGCGCGTTCACCTCGGTCCTGCGCACGACACTCGATTCGGTCCAGGAGTTCCGCGTCACCACCAGTTCCTATGGCGCCGAAGGAGGCCGCTCCTCCGGCCCGCAGGTGTCGCTGGTGACCAAGAGCGGTACCAACAACCTGCGTGGCGCCGGCTACTTCGTCAATCGCGATACGAAGTTCTCGTCCAATGAGTACTTCAACAAGCTGTCGCAGCTGAAGGCCAACCAGGAGAGCAAGGCACCGCTGCTCGACAAGAACATCTTCGGCGGTTCGGTCGGTGGCCCGATCGCCAAGGACCGCCTGTTCTACTTCGTCAACTACGAAGGCATGCGCGAGAAGCGCGAGCAGGTCGTCGAACGCGCAGTGCCGTCGGCGGCGATGCGCGACGGCGTGCTGATCTATCGCTGTGGCACCGCCGGTGAGTGCCCGGGTGGGGCCGTGCAGGGCTTCCGCAGTTCGCACAGCATCCCGGCCGGCTACTACGGCATGACGCCGGCGGAAATCCGTCGCGTCGATCCCACGGGCCTCGGCGCCAGCCAGTTCGCCTCGACCTATTGGCAGCAGTATCCGCTGCCCAACTTCGACGGGCGCGATGCGTTCAACATCATGGGTTACCGCTTCACCTCGCCGATCGAGAACGACTTCAACACGCTGATCGGCCGCGCCGACTACCGGGCCAGCAACTCGCAGACCGTCTTCGCGCGCTTCAACACGCAGGACGATGCCATCGTCGCCGCGCAGCAGTTCCCGGGACTGGCGCCACGGGAGACGCGCGAGGTGAAGAACTGGGGCTTTGCGTCCGGCCACGACTGGGTGCTCGGCGCCAACAAGGTGAACACGTTCCGCGCCGGCTACACCAAGGTGGACGATGCGACCATCGGCCTGCAGACGCGCAGTGCCAACGTGTTCCGCTTCATGGACAACTACGACGCGCTGACGGCAACGGCCGGTCGCGGCCTCGGCACCTTCAACGTCACCAACGACTTCTCGTGGATCAAGGGCGATCACACGCTGAAGTTCGGCACGAACCTGCGCTGGCTGCGCAACGACACGTTCACCAACGCCAGTTCGTTCTACAGCGGGTCGCTGAACGGCTCGTGGGTGACCGGCGTCGGCCGCCGCTACATGCCCGGCGGTCTGTGCCCGGCGCCAGCCAACTGCGCCGGCCTGCCTGCGGTCGCGTCGGCCGCACAGGCCACCTACGCTGACACCTTCATCAACATGCTCGGCGCCGTCACCCAGACGACGGCCCGCTACAACTACACGATCGACGGCCAGGTCATTCCTGAGGGGCAGGCCCTCGACCGGCTGTACGTGGCCAACGAGTACGAGTTCTATGTCCAGGACCAGTGGCGGGTCGGCGACAGCTTCACGCTGACCGGCGGCCTGCGCTACAGCCTGTTCCCGCCGGTGTACGAGGGCCGCGGTCAGCAGGTCGTGCCCAACGTGAACATGGGGGAGTGGATCGCCCAGCGCGAGGCCAACATGAACGCGGGCAGTCCCTCGAGCCGCGACCCGATCATCTCGTTCATCCCGGGCGGTGCCGCCAATGACGGACCCGACTGGTACACGTTCGACAAGAACAACTTCGCGCCCCGCGTCAGCTTCGCCTGGACGCTGACCCCGAAGACGTCGCTGCGTGGCGGCTACTTCCTGGTGTACGACCGCATTGGCTCCGGCCTGGCGACGCAGTTCAACAACGTCGGCTCGTTCGGCCTGGCGACGTCGCTGAGCAGCCCGGTCAACACCAACAACGAGACCAGCACCGCCATCCGGATCACCGACATCAACACGATTCCGGCGACCTACCTGCCGGCGCCGCCGGCGACGTTCCCGGCGACCCCGCCGACACGGGCCGGCGTCATCACCTCGGCGATCGACCAGAACCTGCGGACGCCGTACTCCCACGCCTACAACCTGACGTTCAGCCGCGACCTCGGCCGCAACTACTCGGTCGACGTGGCCTATGTCGGCCGTCAGGGCCGCAACCTGCTGATCCGGCGCGACGCGGCCATGCCGATGAATCTGGTCGACCCCAAGTCGGGCGTCGACTACTACACCGCGGCCGGCCAGTTGATCACGCAGGCCAATCTGGTCGGCGCGAACAACGTCGCGGCGATTCCCTACTGGGAGAACATGTTCCCGGGAGCGGCGGGCGGTGGCCTGACGGCCACCCAGGCGATGGCCAACGAGTTCATCGGCAATGGGCCGGACTGGATCACGGCGCTGTGGGCGGCCGATCAGTTCTGCTCGCCGGCCTGCCCGGCCACTGGTCAGTTCTCCTTCTTCAATCAGCAGTACGACGCGTTGGCGGTGCAGAGCTCGCTGGCCAAGTCAGGCTACAACTCTCTCCAGCTCGCTCTCCGTCGTCGGTATGCGAACGGTTACCAGTTCGACATCAACTACACCTACGCGGTGGCCAAGGACCATGGCTCGTCGCTCGAGCGCGGCGCATCGTTCGGCAACTTCGCGGCCGGCGGCTACTCGGGCTTCCTCGTCAACTCGTGGAATCCCGACCAGCAGTACTCGTTCGCCGACTTCGACGTCCGCCATCAGGTGAACGTGAACGGCCTGCTGGAATTGCCGTTCGGCCAGGGCAAGAAGTGGGGCAGCAACGCCAACGGCTTCGTCAATGCGCTGATCGGCGACTGGTCGATGGCCGGGATCTACCGGCAGACGAGCGGCTTCCCGTTCAACGTCTACAACTGCCGCTCCTGCTGGTCCACCAACTGGAACATCCAGGGCAACGCCATGCTCGTCGATCCCAACGTGCTGCCGGCCACCGGCGTGACGCGCAATGCGGTGGGTGGACAGCCGAGTCCATGGGAGAACGCGACGCAGGCGCTCACGGCCTTCCGTCGAGCCACCCCGGGTGAATCGGGCACGCGGAACTTGTTCCGCGGCGACGGCTACTTCGCCATCGACGCGAGTCTGTCGAAGGCGTTCCGGATGCCGTTCGGCCATCGCCTGATGTTCCGGTGGGACGTGTTCAACCTGACCAACACGGTGCGCTTCGACACCGGGTCTCTCGACATGTTCCCGGACATTGCGGCCTCGTTCGGCCGCTATAACGGCACGCTGGCCGGCTGCGACGGCGCGGCGAACCGCTGCATGCAGATGAACCTGCGGTACGAGTTCTAAGGACGGTCGAGGAAGGCGCGTCGTTGACGGGCGCCTTCCTCGCGCGCCGGCCTTCGGCATTCGGCCTTGGGCCTTCGGTCACAGGGCGGCCGTCGGCAATCGGCATTCGGTCGGCTCAGCGGCAGTCGTCAGTCGGCAATTGGTAGTCGGGGTGGTCGGCCAGGTTGGCCGGCTCCATCTCGCTGACGACAGATTCATCAAGTCTCGATAGGGACGGCTCGCCGAGCCGTCCGTCGTCGGGTTTCACAACTACGGCCGGACGTTCGCGACACGCGGGCGTCCGGCCGTTGTCTCTTTCGGCTGCGGCGCCATGCACGCACCCGCCTATCGCGGTTTGAGCGCGCCCGCCAGGCCTTCGGTCAGGGGATGGGGAGGTCGGCCGTCGGCCTGCGCGGCGGGGAGTGAGAACTGCGGCGCGGTCACGGTCGGCGGCGCGGCCAGCGCCCGCGGCTCGCCCGGCAGAGCCGGCGCGATCGCCTTCGACGGCGTGCAGTCCGGCGCGATCGTGCGGGTGGCCGGCGTGATGTCGGACGGCGGCCGCATGACGAAGCGCTCGTCGGTCGGCGTGGCTTCGAGCACCACGATGGTGCACGTCGACCGTGCTTCGGCGTACGCCTCCATCGCGGCCCGCAGGCGGTGCTCCTGCGCTTCGACCGACGGATACGGGGCAAGCATCGTCATGACCCCGGCCAGCGGGATCACGCGGGTAGCGCGCATCGGGTGTGTCTCCTGTGCCCGATGAGACGACAGTCCGCGCCGATTGGTTGGCGCGGCACCGCCTGCCGGACGGGCCGGCCGCAACGACGTCGATGTTCTGTGAGCGGGATGGCGGGGTCGACGGGGCTCGAGCCCGAGGGCGAGCCAACGGCGGGGCCCGGGCCTGAGGCCGACGGTCCGACAGACGGCGAACGACTGTGAGCGGGATGGCGGGGTCGACGGGGCTCGAACCCGCGGCCTCCGGCGTGACAGGCCGGCGCTCTAACCGACTGAGCTACGACCCCGCAAAAGATGTGTTCGAACCCTGCGGTCATCGGGGATGACCAGCCGCCGCATTCGGGTGGTGGGCGGTACAGGACTCGAACCTGTGACAGCCGGTGTGTAAGACCGGTGCTCTACCAACTGAGCTAACCGCCCTCGCTGCCAGCCGTGTCGGCCTCGCGCTGACTGCACTGCCCAGCGCCGGGCCCGTGCCGCGTGACCAACGCGCGACAACCTACGAAGTATACACGCCGGGCCGGCCCGTCCGTCAAGCGCCGCGCCCGTCGGCAGCGCTCACGTGCGCGCTCCTCGGTGACGCACCCACCAACACGAGAGACGCACCCGGCCACATCACGCGGAGTTTCCCCCGCCACCGGGGAAGTCTCCGCAGCCCGGACGCACGCGGCAACACGCATTCGGCCGATATCCGGCCCGAGGCTCCGGCCCCGGACTTGCACCCAGTACTCCCATGACGCCCGCGCTCCTCGGCCCCGACGCCCGCCATCTACCGGAACTCATTCAGGGGGGCATGGGCGTGGCGATCTCGGACTGGCGCCTCGCCCGCGCCACCGCTCGTGCCGGTGCGCTCGGTGTCGTCTCCGGCACCGCCCTCGACCAGGTGCTTGCCCGTCGCCTCCAGGACGGCGACCCCGACGGCGACGTCCGGCGCGCGCTCGAAGCCTTCCCCGAACCGGCCGTGGCCGAACGCGTCTGGCAGCGTTTCTACATCGAGGGCGGCAAGGCCGCCCACGCCTCCTACGTCACGCTGCCGCTGCTCACGACGACAATGACGCGCGACCAGGCACAGCTGTGCGTCGTCGCCAACTTCGTCGAGGTGTGGCTCGCCCGTCGCGGTCATCACGGCGTCATCGGCATCAACTACCTGGAGAAAATCCAGACGCCGCACTTGCCGTCGATCTACGGCGCGCTGCTCGCTGGCGTCGACGTGGTGCTGATGGGCGCGGGGATTCCGCTGCGGATCCCCGGT
>DATJTM010000664.1:0-9408 GCA_035503395.1 Luteitalea sp. | reverse complement strand
CTTCGCGTCGAGCTGAAGCTCGACGCCTACGGGCATATGTAGATGCGGCGCCGCCGGTTGGAACCCGGAACCCGGCTCCCGGTTCCCGATACCGCGTTCGGCTATGATCGTTCCCGTCCGCCAGGGGTATCCCGGTTGCCGGGATTGAGATCACACCCTTGGAACCTGCATCCGCCGTCGCGTGCCTACCGGCACGCTTTGGCGGACCTCGCCGTTGCGCCTCAGGCGCGAAGGCGGGCCGGTTCACACCGGCGAAGGGAGCGCGGAGCGTCACGACGCACGTCGTTCCTGTCGCCATTGCGGGTGGTTACTCGCGATCGACGGCACGCCCGGGAAGCCCGGCGGGCCGCAAGGAGTTCGACAGACGTGTCCCAGTCGTCCACGCCCGCCCCGTCCGCGCTGCTCACCTACGAAGAGGCATTTCCCGGCTCCCGCAAGGTCCTGGTCGAAGGCTCGCATGGCGTCCGGGTGCCGATGCGCGAGATCGCGCTGTCGGGCAACAACCCGCCGGTGCGTGTGTACGACACCAGCGGGCCGCAGGGCGTCGACGTCCGCGAAGGGCTGCCGCTGCTGCGTCGCGCCTGGATCGACGGCCGCAACGACACCGTCGAGGAGCCGCGCCACCTGCTGCTCGACTCCTGGAAGCGCGAGATGCCGCCGGCGCTCGCGGCCCGCACGCGCACCCGTCGTCGCGCCCGAGGCGGGCAGTCGGTCTCGCAGCTGGCCTACGCGCGTCGCGGCGAGATCACCCCGGAGATGGCCTACATCGCCACGCGCGAGAGCCTGACGCCCGAGTTCGTGCGCGAGGAAGTGGCGCGCGGCCGCGCCATCATCCCGGCCAACATCAACCACCCGGAACTCGAGCCGATGATCATCGGCCGCAACTTCCTCGTGAAGATCAACGCCAACATCGGCAACTCCGCCGTGTCGTCGTCAATCGAGGAGGAAGTCGACAAGCTGCGCTGGTCGACGCTGTGGGGCGCCGACACGGTGATGGACCTGTCGACGGGCAAGGACATCCACGAGACGCGCGAGTGGATCATCCGCAACGCCGCGGTGCCGATCGGCACGGTGCCGATCTACCAGGCGCTCGAGAAGGTGGGCGGTCGCCCGGAAGAACTCACGTGGGAGCTCTATCGCGACACGTTGATCGAGCAGGCCGAGCAGGGCGTGGACTACTTCACGGTGCACGCCGGCGTGCTGCTGCGCTACATCCCGCTCACCGCGCGTCGCGTGACCGGCATCGTCTCGCGCGGCGGATCGATCCTCGCGAAGTGGTGCCTCGCGCATCACAAGGAGAACTTCCTCTACACGCATTTCCGCGAGATCTGCGAAATCATGCGCGAGTACGACGTGTCGTTCTCGCTCGGCGACGGCCTGCGCCCAGGGTCGATTGCCGACGCCAACGACGCCGCGCAGTTCGGTGAGCTGCAGACGCAGGGCGAACTCACCAAGATCGCCTGGGAATACGACGTCCAGGTGATGAACGAGGGCCCCGGCCACGTTCCCATGCATCTCATCAAGGAGAACATGGAGAAGCAGCTGGAGTGGTGTGCCGAGGCGCCGTTCTACACACTCGGGCCGCTGACTACCGACATCGCCCCAGGCTACGACCACATCACGTCGGCGATCGGTGCCGCGATGATCGGCTGGTACGGCACGGCGATGCTCTGTTACGTGACGCCGAAGGAGCACCTCGGCCTGCCCAATCGCGACGACGTGAAGGCCGGCGTGATTGCCTACAAGATTGCCGCGCATGCGGCCGACCTCGCCAAGGGCCACCCGCAGGCCCGCGTGTGGGACGACGCGCTGTCGAAGGCGCGGTTCGAGTTCCGCTGGCGCGATCAGTTCAACCTGGCACTCGACCCGGTCACCGCGCGTGCGTTCCATGACGAGACGCTGCCGGCCGAGGGCGCCAAGGTGGCGCACTTCTGCTCGATGTGCGGCCCGAAGTTCTGCTCGATGGAGATCACGCAGCAGGTGCGTGACTACGCGGCCGCGAAGGGGCTCGAGACCGAAGAAGCGATCGCGGCCGGCCTGCAGGAGAAGGCCGACGACTTCAAGGGTGTCGGCGAGATCTATGTGAAAGACGGCAACTAGTCAGGCTGCAGGCTGACAGGCTACAGGCTGCCTGTCGGGTCGCCCGTAGCCTGAAGCCCGTAGCCCGCTACCGGCTCGTCACCGGCACGATCTGGATGACGGTGGGGTAGTGCGACGGGTTGGCGCCCGGCGTCGGCACCAGGAATCCCTTCTTGCCGCCCCACGTGTAGTCCTTGATCGTCACTCCCGGCGGGAACGCCATCGACTCCTCGCGGAAGCGACCGACCTCGAACATGTGGACCGGCGGCTCGTCGTACACGAGGTCGCCGCGCTCCTTGAGCTGCGTCCGGTAATACAGCACCAGTTCGCCGAACGGCGCCGTTGCGCCGAACAGGTAGTAGCGCTGGTTCTGCCCGGCGTCGTACGACTGCAGGAACTTCGCACCGGGAAAAATCGGCACCCCCAGCTGCGTCTCGGTCGGCGCTGGTTCCGTCGTCGCCGGGCTCACCGCGGCGGCCGGACGCGAGGGCTGCGCCGCTGGTGTCGGCGTGACGTTGGAGCCGGCCGGCGGACGCACGGTGCCGGCGCCAGTGATGCCTCCAGTCGGGCGCGGCGCGGTCGACGTCGGGGAGGCCGGCCCGGTGGACGTGGTCTCACCGCCCCGGCCAACCGGTTGTGGCATGACCCCTGGCGGCGGCGGGGGAGGCGTCTGCGGACGGCCCTGCGCCCCGGCCAGTGTGGCCGTGAGAAGCAGGCCTGCCCAGACGGTCAACTCGATCGCACGCTTCATGCGTCTTATTGTACGGAGATGGGGCGACACGCCCTACGCCCTCGTGACGCGGCCTTTCGCCGCGGCCCGAAGGGTAGACTGAGACGACGATGACGAGCGCACTGAAGACTGCCGCCCTGCTGGGACTGCTCAGCGCGGTGTTCCTGTACCTCGGACAAGCCCTCGGCGGCGAGCAGGGCCTGATTCTGGCCTTCCTGTTCGCGGCCGCGATGAACTTCGGATCCTACTGGTTCTCGGACAAGATCGTCCTGGCGATGTATCGCGCCAAGGAGGTCGGGCCGGGGCATCCCCTCCACCAGCTCACCGCCGAGCTCGTGCAGCGCGCCGGCCTGCCGATGCCGCGGGTGTTCGTGATTCCCGACCAGTCGCCGAACGCGTTCGCCACGGGCCGCAATCCGAGCCATGCCGCCGTCGCCGCCACGGAGGGCATCATGCGCCTGCTGAGCCGGGAGGAACTGGCCGGCGTGATGGCGCACGAACTCGCCCATGTGAAGCATCGCGACATCCTGATCAGCTCGGTGGCGGCAACGATCGCCGCGGCGATCATGATGGTGGCGCGGATGGCGCAGTTCGCCGCGATGTTCGGCGGCGGCCACTCGCGCTCCGACGAGGAGGGCGGTGGCAGCAACCCGCTCGCGCTGCTGGTGGGCATCGTCGTGGCCCCGCTCGCTGCGATGCTGATCCAGTCGGCCATCTCGCGGTCGCGCGAGTTTGCCGCCGACGCCGGCGGCGCCTCGATCACGGGCAACCCGCACGGCCTCGCCAGCGCGCTGCGCAAGATCGAGGGCTACAGCAAGCAGGTGCCGATGGACGCCAACCCGGCGACCGCGCACATGTTCATCATCAAGCCCTTCAGCGTGCGCGGCCTCTTCGGGCTGTTCAGCACGCACCCGCCCACCGAGCAGCGGATCGCCGCTCTCCTCGGACGGACCGTGTAACGGGCCTCCTGCTCTCAGCGCAAGTGAGGTAGGGACGGCCGTCCCGGCCGTCCGTCACCTCCGACGTGCTGACCTTGGCTGCAATGGCAGCGACGGACCGCTCGGCGCGGCGCGCCGCAGCCTTGACGAAGGCGGGAGAGCGGTCCCTACCTCACTCGTCCGTCTCGCCTCACAAGTCGTCGGCGATCCAGTCGGTCTGCGCGCGCACGTCCTTGTCCGGCGCGCGGCGGGTGACCTCGTGGCGCGCCCGCAGCGTGGCCAGCACCGACTTGACCTGCGCCGTGTAGCCCTTGTCGGGATACTTGCCGAGGTAGAGGCGCGCGTACTTCTCCAACAGGTGCGGCGCCTCGGCCTGCAGGAACTGCCAGAAGTGATCGCGGGTGCCGTCCTCCAGGTACAACACGTTGCCGCCCAGGAGTGGGAGCCCGAGGTCCGCCATCGCCGCCAACGTCGCTTCGATTCGTGACGGTTGCGTCGAGAATCCCGGCACCAGCGGGCTCATGAGCACGCCAGCCCGCACACCGGCGTCGATCAGGTGACGGACGGCGCGCAACCGTTGCATGGGCGGCGCCGTCCCCGGCTCGAGGCGCTCCCATACATCGTCCACCGTCGGCACGCTGAGGTACACCGTGGCCAGGCCGCGGGCCGACATGCGCGCGAGGATGTCGGCATCGCGCACCACCATAGGACCTTTCGTGATCAATCCGATTGGCGTATCCGCCGCGTCCAGCAACTCGAGGCAGGCGCGCGTCAGCTTGTAGTGCCCCTCGATCGGTTGGTACGGGTCGGTCGCGGTACCGACAGCCACCAGTTCCGGCGTCCAGCGGTTCGGCCGCAGTTCCTTCGCCAGCGCCGCGACGATGTTGCTCTTGACGAAGATGTACGACGAGAACTGGTCGCCGACCCCCATTTCGAGCTGCGTCTGATACCGGCGCGCGAAGCAGTACTGGCACGCGTGGGTGCAGCCTCGGTACGGGTTCAGCGTCCACCGGAACGCCATCCCGCGCGTGCGGTTCAGCGCCGAGCGACACGTCACTTCCTGGTAGCGCGCGTCGTCGGCCCGCCGCTGCGCCGATGGCAGCGCCTCCACCCCCTGCGCCTTGACGAGCGCGGCCACGGCCCGGGTCGTCAACGGCTGTTCGAAGAGGTGAAGCTGGCTCATGAGTTTTCGCCTTTACTTCGCCATTGTGACGTCGTCCCACTAGCGAGGTCAAGCGCCGGTCGGCCGCCTTCTGGAGCGGCGGAGTTCAGGTATATGCTGGGCCTCCCATGACCTTTTCCCAGCACGTGTTCCGGGCGTTCGTCGCCTCGACGATGGTGATCTGCGCGTCGGCGGCGCACGCGCAAACGCCCGCACCGAAGGAACTAGTCGGCACCTGGAAGCTGACGATGACGTCGCCGCAAGGCACGTACCCGTCGACATTGGTGCTCGACGACGCGTCCGGGCGCCTGCAGGGCACGGTGACGATCGCCACCGCCGGCGTGGTGCCGGTCACCGTGGAGACGTCGGACGCCGGGGTGAAGCTCTCCTTCAGCGTCGACTACCAGGGGCAGGCGGTGCCGGTCGTCATGATGGGCAAGCTGACCGAGGGCACCTTCAAGGGCACCGTCGACTACATGAGTGGCGCGGCGGCCGGCGAGTTCGAAGGCAAGAAAGATGGCGCGTCGTCGGCCGTTCCGGCCGCTGGAGCGGTCACGGCACCAGCCGGAGTGGCGGGCAACTGGACGATCGCCTCGAGCGGCGGCAGCGGCTGGGCCTTCGAGCTCACCCAGGACGCGACGACGGTTGCCGGCTTCCTCAAGAACGCCGACCAGGGCATGACGCTGCCGGTCAAGGGGACGCTCGAAGGCGACGCGCTGTCTCTGACGATCACCGGCGACGTGTCGGGGACGATCAAGGGCACGCTCGATTCCTCAGGCGTCATCAAGGGGACCTACGTGGTCGACGGCAACAGCGGCAACTTCTCCGCGACGCGCAAGCCGTAAGCATTCGGTGAAGGTTCCGTCCCATCGCCCTGGCGCGCCGGCCGTCGTCAGCGGTCCGGCGCCCACCCGTCTGCATTCGATCGACGCCCTGCGGGGCTTCGACATGTTCTGGATCACCGGTGGCGATGTGCTCTTCCGGGCACTCGGCACCTGGCTGGGGTGGGAATGGCTCCACCACCAGATGGAACACGTGCCCTGGGAAGGGTTCGTGTTCTACGACGTCATCTTCCCGCTCTTCATCCTGATCGTCGGGCTGCTGCTGCCGATGTCGCTGCAGCGGTACGCGGCGCAGCCGTCGGCCGCGTACCCGCGCATTCTCCGGCGTTTCGTCCTGCTGCTGGTGCTCGGCTGGATCAATTGGAACGTCCTCCAGTTCGACTTCGCCGAGATGCGCTGGCCGGGCGTGCTGCAGCGCATCGCGCTCTGCTACCTCTTCACGTCGATGGCGGTGTTGCACCTGCGCGTCCGCGGGCAGGCGATCCTTCTCGGTGGATTGCTGCTCGGGTACTGGGCGCTCCTGGCCTTCGTCTCGGCGCCCGGCTTCCGGCCCTACGACCTCTCGATGGAAGGCAACCTGGTCGGCTATGTCGACCGGCTACTGCTGCCGGGAAAGTTCTGCTGCTATCCCTACGGCGACAACGAAGGCCTGCTGTCGACGATCCCCGCCATCGGCACGTGCCTGATCGGTGTGCTCACCGGCACGTGGCTGATGCAGGCGCGTCCGGCGCTGGAGAAGTTCCGCGGACTCCTGCTCGCGGCGGTCGCCTGCCTCGTCGTCGGCTACGCGTGGTGGCCGCTGTTCCCCGTCATCAAGAACCTGTGGACCAGTTCATATGTGCTGGTCGCCGCCGGGTGGGGCCTGGCGCTGGTCGCGCTGTTCTACTTCGTGATCGACATCCAGGGGGCGCGACGGTGGGCGTTTCCGTTCGTCGTGATCGGCATGAACGCGATCACGATCTACGTGGCGCAGGAGTTCATCAAGTTCGACGACATCTCCCGCTTCTTCCTCGGCGGCGTCGCGACGCTCACGGCCGGCGCCGGGCCGGTCGTCATTGCGCTCGGCGCGATCGCGTTGCGGTACGTCTTTCTGCGCTACCTCTATCGGAACGGCACGTTCCTGCGGGTCTGAAGGAGTTTGAGAATTGCACGATTTCAGAATTTCACCACCTTCAGAAGCGCGTCGAAGGTTGGCGTCGATGATGAAATTCCTGAAATTCTGAACTTCTAAAATTGGTCGTGTCTACCGCACTGCCGCGCGCTGCTCTTCGAGGATGTCGTGCAGGGTGCGCGAGATGGGGATCTCGGGTTGCCACCCGGTGGCCTCGGTAAGGCGCTCGTGACTGCCCACGAGTAGCGGCACGTCGACGGGCCGCAGGCGCGCCGGGTCGACCCGTACATCGACGGGCACGGCGACATCGGCGCGCAGCAGGTCGAGCAGCTCACCGATGCCGATGGCGTCCCCGCGGCACACGTTGTAGATCTCGCCGCGCTGGCCGTGCCGCATCAGGAGGGCGTATGCCCGCACGGTGTCGCGCACGTCCATCAGGTCACGACGCGGCTCGAGGTTGCCGACCAGCATCGGGCCGGGTTCGAGTCCCGCCTCGATGCGTGCGAGCTGGCGCGCGAATGCCGGTGCGAAGAAGCCGAGATCCTGCCCGGGCCCGATGTGATTGAAGGGCCGCACGATGACGACGTCGAGGTCCTGGTCGCGCGCGGCGTCGACCGCCAGCATCTCCTGCGCCAGCTTGCTGACGCCGTATGGCGTTCGCGGACCAATCGCCGAACGCTCGTCCAGCGGGCCGTCCGACGGCGCGTACACCGCGGCCGACGTCGTGACGAGCACGCGCGCTTCGGGCACGTGTCGCTCGACCGCGCGCAGCAGCACGTGCGTCGCGCGGACGTTCAGGTCGAAGGTGATGTCGGTTTCGGCCCACGCCGCGCCCTGATTGGCAGCGCCCGCGAGGTGGTAGACAGCTGCGGGGCGCAGATCGGCAATCGCGTCGTCGACCGCTGCTGCGTCGCGCAGGTCGACCGACCTCCACTGGACGCCCTCGACACCAGCCCTGGAGGACGGCGGCGGCACGCCAGGCCGGTACCAGCCCTCGACGCGCCCTTCGTGACGCAGGCGTTCGACGAGGTGGCCCCCGGCAAAGCCTGCCGCGCCCGTGACGAGAACAGGCGCGTGCATCGCGCTAGTACGACCGGCTGCCGAAGCCGCCCGAGGTGCCACCGGTGTTACCACCGAAGGCGCCAAGGAAGTTCGAGAAGGTACCGAGCCCGGCCAGCGTGAAGCCGATGTTGAAGCGCCGATCCTGCGGCACCGCGAAGCTCGAATACTGCGGGAAGTTGTACTGCTGGTATTCGACGACGATGCCGCAGCACTGAGCGTTGTAGTAGCCCACGATGCGCTGATCCATCATCGTCGACCGGCCGAGGTCGTAGTAGAACGAGTACGTGCCGCCGATGCGATTGCCGCGCGACTTGAGCGTCGTGCCGGCGTTGAAGTACTTGTCCGGGCGGTCGGCGAAGATGGCGATCTGCCGCTGGCTCCAGCCACCGTTCACTTCCAGCCAGTCACGCAGCGAATACTGACCGTTCAGGCGGATGCTCTGGAAGCTGCCGGCCCGGTCGTCCCAGTCGAGGCGCGACGTGATCGACGTCTTCTCGCTCGGCGAGAACGTGGCACCCAGGGCGATCGGCGAGAAGTTGCTGGGTTCGCGGCCGAAGTAGTTCAGCGGGAACGCGCTGAAGTCGTAGAGGCTGGCGCGCGGGTCGCTGTAGTAGCTCTGCGTGAGGCTGACCGTCAGGAAGTCGCGCGTGCGGGCCGATGATGCGCCGGAACGACGCTTGCCCGTGAACCGGTTGGTGATCCCGTACGACACGCGGGTGGTGCCGCCGTACGTGAAGTCGTAGCCCTCCAGCTTCGGAATCCGATCGTAGTCGTCGAACTTCGTCAGCCGCTGGATGGTGAAGGTAGGCTCGATGGTGTGCTTGTACTTCTCGGCGTAGCCGTTGTCGGGCGTGTCCCACACCTTGGTGAACTTCGGGCCGACGATGTCGGTGCGCAGATCCCAGTAGGCACGGGTGAGCGGTACGTCGGACTGCACGTCGCGGTTGTCGGCGTCCTTGACGTAGCTCTCGCTGTAGCGCGTGTAGTGGTAGGCCACCGACGAGTTGAACGTCAGGAACGGCCACTTGTTGAACGGCACGCGCAGCGTCGGCGTCAGGTCGAACCGCTGCAGGCCCTGGTCGGCTTCCTTGCCGTTGTCCTTGTCGACGCGCGAGATGTTCACCCACTCGCTGCCGAGGCTGTAGTAGACCGGCGTCTCGCCGATCCGGCTCTGCGCGAGGTTGTACGCGAAGCGCGGCGTGCCGCCCTGGAGGCTCGAGTTGGTGTCCGAGTAGAACAGTTCGGTCGTGTCGTACGTGGCGCTGACGCTCTGGCGGCCCCAGCTACCGGAGAGATTGCCGCGGACGCTGCGCGTACGCGAAGACCAGTCGTACGGATTCTGGTTGAAGGTGGCGCGCGTGACGACGCTCGAGAAGTAGTCGACGTTGCCGCGGGCCCGCAGGTTGAGCGGCAGCGCCTGTGCGACGTTGGCGCGAATCTCGTAGTTGGTCGCGGCCGGCGTGGTCACCGAACCCGCTCCCGTC
>DATJTM010000663.1:0-6048 GCA_035503395.1 Luteitalea sp. | reverse complement strand
CCATCGAGGTCGAGTCCTCGCCGGGCCACGGGGCGACGTTCCGCGTGCGGTTGCCGCGCGCCTGATGAGGATGTGGATGGTGAAGACCCGGATGGGCCAACAGGCGTCGACGACGCTGGCTGCCGTGCTGGTCCTGGCTGGCGCCGGGACGGTGGGCTGCGCGCGGAGTCGTCCGTCGACGGCGCCCACGCCGGTGGCGCTCAACGTGCCACCGCCGCCGCCCCGTGTGATTTCCACCCCGCCGGAGCCGGTGGCGCCGACCGAGGCGACGACACTGGAGCGCCCCGCGCCGGCTCGTCCGGTGCGTGCGAGCCGGCCGGCCGTGGCTCGCAACGACAACGGACGCAATGCGACCGACGCGTCGCGCGTCGAGGCGGTCACGGAACCGCCCACCGCACCGGCCACACCGGAGCCGTCGCCGGCCCCGACCGGCCCGCTCCTGAGGACGCCGCAGACGGCCGACGAGACGGAAGCGGGTCGGCGCACCCGAGAGGTCCTGGGGCGGGCCAAGTCCCTCCTCGAGCGCGTCGTCGTCGGCACGCTGGGTACGCAGGCGCGGCAGCAGCACGCCACCGCGCTCCGGTTCGTGGAGCAGGCCGAGCAGGCGATGGTCGACCGCAACTTCGTGCTGGCGACTTACCTGGCCGACAAGGCCGAGACGCTCGCGAAGGGGCTCAGTAGGTAGAGCAGCAGTAGCTAGAGCGGCGGTAGGTAGAGTCGGCAGTCGGCAGTCGGCAGTCGGCCGGTCGGCTGGTCGGCCCTGCCGCGTACCCTCCTCGATTCGTAGCCGTCCGACTTGTCGGATGGTTCCATGGCCAGTCCGCTCCCGCAGGGACCCAAAAGGGTGTAGTGGATGGACTTGCTACACGTGGCCTTCTTTTCGCGGAACTGTTGGGCGGATTCAGGCCTGTTTTTCAAGTAAAACGCACGTTGCACGGCCGGAGCGTCGCGGAGAGGGCCTTTTCAGAAGCTGGCATTTCGCTTGCTATCTAGAAAGGTACCCCGCTCCTGATGGAGCAAACTCCTCCTGAAACCCGCAGTACCCCGCGGGAGACCGGACGCACCCGGTCTCCCGCACCTTCCTCCTTCGATCGACTTCGCGGTATCCATACTCGTCGGCCCACCGCGGACTTCGTCCCTGACCGGCGATTGACTGAGTAGGCGCCCAGCTTCAGCTCGACGCTCACTGATGCTGTCTGCCTCCCGGTGTGGTCTTTCCGGCGTTCCCTGTGGTCGAGCTGGGCGAGGTGCGCCGTGGACATCGTCGCCGTCGGACCCCGTAAGTGACGCTGTTGGAACGCCTTGCGGCGAATTGGGTCGCGTGCCTGTATGTTGGGTGTCCATCGTATAGGACGCACAAGATGTGGTGTAAATTCCCGTTGACAACCCCCGGTGACGGGCGCATAGTGGCTTTCCGAAGCGCGAAGTCCGCTCCTACCCGAGAGCACCCAGCCACTCGGAGCGACGGGCCCCTGAGTCACCACGAGCGAGGGCTTGCCGCCGGACGGATCACGCCTCCTGGACGGACCGACAACATCTCGCCCGAGTGCCGTACGCGGCACGACCTGCTGCTCGCGGGCTGGCGTTGTCTCGACTGGTCAGGACGGCTGCCGCGCGTTCGGTAGTCAAGAACTCAGAGCTTGTCGTGCACCGACCTGGGGCGGTTCGTGCCGACATGGGAGGAAGGAATGCAGCGAGGGTCTGCGCAGACGATCGAGACCGCGATCGGTTCGACGGCTGCGACCGCTGATGTCGTCGTCACGGCACCGGGCCTGGAGTTCTCCAGGTCGTTCACACAAGACGGGGTCGATCCGTTCGACGCCGTGGAATGGGAAACCCGCTCGGCCGTCATCGGCAACGAGAAGGGCAACGTCGTGTTCGAGCAGCGCGACGTCGAAATCCCGAAGTTCTGGTCGCAGCAGGCGACCAACATCGTCGTCTCCAAGTATTTCCGCGGCACCGTCGGCACGCCCGAGCGCGAGCGCTCGGTGCGACAGCTGATCGGCCGTGTGGTCGACACGATCACCGGCTGGGCCCGCGCGCAGAAGTACTTCGCGAGCGAAGACGACCTGCAGGCCTTCAGCGACGACCTCAAGCACCTCCTCGTGTTCCAGAAGGCGGCCTTCAACAGCCCCGTCTGGTTCAACTGCGGCATCGAGCCCCACCCGCAGTGCTCGGCGTGCTTCATCAACGCCGTGCAGGACACGATGGAGTCGATCCTCACCCTCGCCAAGACCGAGGGCATGCTGTTCAAGTACGGCTCGGGCACTGGTTCGAACCTGTCGGCGATCCGCTCGTCGCGCGAACTGCTCGCCGGTGGCGGCACCGCCTCCGGCCCCGTGTCGTTCATGAAGGGCTTCGACGCGTTTGCCGGTGTCATCAAGTCGGGCGGCAAGACCCGCCGCGCCGCCAAGATGGTGATCCTCAACGCCGGCCACCCCGACGTCGTCGAGTTCATCAACTGCAAGGTCGAGGAAGAGAAGAAGGCGTGGGCGTTGATCGACGCCGGCTACGACGGCTCGTTCACCGGTCCGGCCTATGCCTCGGTGTTCTTCCAGAACAGCAACAACAGCGTGCGCGTGACCGACGACTTCATGCGCGCGGTGCTGGATGACAAGGACTGGACGACGCACGCCGTGCGCGACGGCGCCGCGATGGACACCTACAAGGCGCGCGACCTGATGCACCAGATCGCCGAGGCGACGCACATCTGCGGCGACCCGGGGATGCAGTTCGACACGACGGTCAACGACTGGCACACCTGCCCGAACACGGCGCGCATCAACGCGAGCAACCCGTGCTCGGAGTACATGTTCCTCGACGACTCGGCGTGCAACCTGGCGTCGATCAACCTGATGAAGTTCGTCGACGAACACAACACGTTCGACGTCGACGGCTTCCGCGCTGCCTGCCGCGTGCTGATCACCGCGCAGGAAGTGATCGTCGACAACGCCAGCTACCCGACCAAGGCGATCGAGCGCAACAGCCTCGCCTATCGCCCGCTGGGCCTCGGCTACGCCAACCTCGGCGCGCTGCTGATGGCGCGTGGCCTGCCGTACGACAGCGATGCCGGCCGCGACATGGCGGCGGCGATCACCGCCGTGATGACCGGCGAGGCGTACGCCCAGTCGGCCCGCGTCGCGCGTGACCACGGTGGCCCGTTCGAAGGCTACGAGAAGAACCGCGAGCCGTTCCTGCGCGTGATGAAGAAGCACCGCGCCGCGATCAAGGACATCGATCGCACCAACGTGCCCAAGGATCTGTACGAAGGCGCCCGCGAGGCCTGGGACGATGCGATCGAAATCGGCGAGGTGGCCGGTTTCCGCAATGCGCAGGCGACCGTGCTCGCGCCGACCGGCACCATCGGCTTCATGATGGACTGCGACACGACCGGCGTCGACCCGGACATCGCGCTCGTCAAGTACAAGAAGCTGGTCGGCGGCGGCCTGATGAAGATCGTCAACGGCACCGTGCCGATGGCGCTCGAGAAGCTCGGGTATTCGGCGCAGCAGGTCAAGGAGATCGTCGCCTACATCGACGAGCACGAGACCATCGAGGGCGCGCCGCACCTGAAAGCCGAGGATCTGCCGGTGTTCGACTGCGCCTTCAAGGCGCTGAAGGGCGACCGATCGATCCACTACATGGGCCACATCAAGATGATGGGCGCCGTGCAGCCGTTCATCTCGGGCGCGATCAGCAAGACGGTCAACGTCCCGAAGGAAGCGACGGTCGAGGAGATCCAGGAAGCCTACGTGCAGTCGTGGCGCCTGGGTGCCAAGGCGGTGTCGATCTACCGCGACGGCAGCAAGCGGACGCAGCCGCTCAACACGTCGAAGGACAAGCAGCCGGCCACCGAGGCCGCGGCCGTCAACGCCGCGCCACAGCCGGTGCGTCGCAAGCTGCCCGACGAGCGTCCGTCGATCACCCATCGCTTCGACATCGCCGGCCACGAGGGCTACATCACGGTCGGCCTGTTCGAGGACGGCCTGCCGGGCGAGATCTTCCTCGTGATGGCCAAGGAAGGCTCGACGATCTCGGGCTTTGCCGATGCCTTTGCGCAGGCAATTTCTTACGCACTGCAGTACGGCGTGCCGCTGCAGGTGCTGGTCGACAAGTTCAGCCACGCGCGCTTCGAGCCGTCGGGCATGACGCGCAATCCCGAGGTGCGGTTCGCCAAGTCGATCGTCGACTACGTGTTCCGCTGGATGGCGACCAAGTTCCTGTCGCCGGAAGCGCGCTTCCGGGCCGGCGTGAACATGCCGGATCCGACGCTCGCGTCGGTCGAGGCGCCGGCGCAGGCGGCCGTCGATGCGACCGTGGCGGCAGCGGCCACCGCGCCGCGTCGCAGCGAGTTCGCATCGATGCAGAACCAGGAAGACGCGCCGCCGTGCACGACGTGCGGCTCGATCATGGTGCGCGCCGGCGCGTGCTACAAGTGCGCCAACTGCGGCACGACCAGCGGCTGCGGTTGATCGGTCAGTCGCGCGGGCGGTGACAGCGTCGTCCGCGCGAAGCAGTAATGCGGGAATACGGAATGCGGGAATGCCGAGGCCAAGCTTCGGTGTCCCGCATTCGTCGTTCTAGAAGCAGTTCTCAGCTCATCTTCCCCACGCGGAGTTCTCGAGTCGCGTTCAGAACGCCGTGTGCTGTTGTCGAGCCCTACTATCCAGAGCACGTGGTCGGTACTGTGTGTCGTAGAGCACTGCTCACCTGCTCGCGACACGTCTCGTAGAGACGCCGGGTTTAAGCCATGGCATATGACACGGCAATCACCACTCGGCGCCAAGCGGCACAGCGGCAACCGCTCGATCCAGAGCGGCACTATCTCATTTACTGCGACGAGTCCGGTGTACATGGCACAAAGCTCATGGCTTTCGGAACTCTTTGGATGACTTATGAGCGGAGAGGCGACTATAGACAGATCTTCGACTCGCTGGCTCGCAAACATTTCCCCCCCAGTGAAGTGAAGTGGGAGAAGGTTAAGCGCAGGACCTATCCGTACTTTGAAGCGCTCGTAGACGAGTTCTTTGCGCGAAGCTGGCTAATGTTTCATTGTCTCTTGATCAGCAAGCAGGAAGTCGATCTTCGAAGGCATGCCAACGACTGGGACTTGGCTCGCCGTAAGCACTTCACTCTGCTGCTGGCGAACAAGATCCGGAGATTCGCAACTCCAAAGAAGCACTATCGCATTCGGGTCGATCCAATCCACTCCTCGTACGCCAAAGCGGATGAAGCCACAGAAGTCATCCTTCGAAATCTTCTTGAGCAGGCGCCGAGCTTCCGCGGCTCGAACACGATCCACTCGGTGCGTACGGTGGACAGCAAGGACAGCCCAGGTGTTCAACTGGCAGACCTGTTGGTCGGAGCTGTTCTGGCTGCCCGACACGGTGTGATTGAGTCCGAATCGAAGAAGGCGCTCGTGCGTCGCATCGCAGCGCACTTGGGTTGGCAGGACCTGCTATCGGACACTCTGCCGAATGCCAAGAAGTTCAATATCTGGCGCTTCTGGGATCCCACTTCGGGACATCCGCGGCCGGAGGTCACGCGTCGTCTGACGAAAACACCGTGAGGTCGGTGCGCGAAATCATGAGCGCACGCGCTCGACCTCGTTACGCAGTCTCTCTGGACGGCAGTAGCCCCTTGGCGGAATCAATTCGTTCGATGAAGCTTAATCATCTCAACCTCTCGGTCACCGACGTCTCCGCCGCGCAGGCGTTCCTCGAGAAGCACTTCGGGATGCGGCACGGTGGCGGCAACAGGAACATCGCACTCGTCACGGACGAGAACGGGTGTTGCTGACCTCACAGACATGAAGGTCGGTCGGGAGACGAGGTCCGCAATCCGGCCACGTTTCACATCGGGTTCATGCAGGAGCGTGAGGATCGTGTGAACGAGACCAACGCGCGGCTCAGGGAAAACGGCTACGACGTGCCGGCCCCGCGTCGGCATGCCTCAAGCGACGCACCTTAGGCCTGTGGGTCTCGATAAGCCATGGCGTCGCTGCCTGCAGCCCGCCGAAATGTCAGCCGGGCAGCGGCGTATGATCGG
>DATJTM010000662.1:0-15794 GCA_035503395.1 Luteitalea sp. | reverse complement strand
GCAGGAAGTAACCGTTGCCTGCGGGGCATGCAGGCGCGGACTCCGGCGCGGCGAACCGCCACGCACCGCTGTGTCAGTCGGGCAGCGCGTCCGTCGTGCTGGCCGCGGAGTCCGACGGCTGGCCGACGCGCCGGATGCTCGCGGCCAGCTCCTCCCGCGTCGCCGGACGGCCGAGTGGCGTGACCACCAGGGTGCCGTCCTCGTTCCACTGCACGCGGACGGCGTCACCGACCTTCAATCCCGAGAGTTCGAGCAGGAGCGTGTCGAGCGCCACGGCGGCCGTGTCGCCGACCCGCATCACGGAGGTCACCATCGACCGACGATGCGGGATCGATCGCCGCGCGTCAAATGGTGACCTCGCGGATCACGCGTCGCTGTCGTCGCCGTTGCGGCGCGACCGGCCGTTCGGCAGGGCAATGCCGAGTTCGAGCAGCACCTGCTGCACGAGGTGCCGCCCGAGGCCCGTGTCGCGCGCGAGTGCACGCACGCTGAGCGGAGGTCCGGCCGGCTCATTGAGCCGAGCGGTGACTGCGGCCCGCGCCTCGTCGCGCGCACGACGCGGCCGGCCCGGCCTCGGTGCGTCGGTCGTCAGTGCATCGATGCCGCCGGTCCTGAATCGATCACGCCACAGGCGTACGGTCGGCTCACTGATCGCCAACGCTTCCGACGCGCGATGGACCGATGTGCCCGAGGCAAGCTGCAGGATGATGCGACTACGTCGCACCAAGCGCTGCGCCGTGCCCGGAGTCGAAATCCAGCGCATCAACTGCTCGCGTTGATACTCGCTGAGAACGATGGGAACGTTCCGTGCGGTAGGTACCACCGTGGAACCCTCCATATGGCACGGCACGCCTCGCGCCTGTAGGCCGTCAGCATCGGGTTGATGCGTTACGAGACGATAACGCAAGAGGCCGGGCTGGCGCACAAGAAGTACGTCAGTCCGGCCTCACGAATCGGCAAGCACTATCGAAGGTTTTTTATAGGCCTTCCGATCGGGAACTACTCGCGCGTGCCGACCAACGAAAGATAGCCAACCTTCTGTCCGCAGCCTACATTGCCGTTCACCTGTCGACCGACGATCGTGACGTTGATGGTGCCGCATCCGAACTGCGCCTGCTTCTCCTGCGCGGCGGCCGGGTTGGCACTCATCGCTTCCATCTCCTTCGTCATGCGATCGCCGACCTCTTCCATCTTCTTCTCGAACGCGGCGCGTTCCTTCTCCGACATCTTCATGAACGCGGCGGGATCGGCCATCTTCGACATCAGCTGCTGATATTCCTGCAACGCGGTGCCAGAGACGCCGGGCTGCATGCTGAAACTGAGTGTGCTGTCGGGCCGATCGTCGTGTGAAACCGACAACGTGCCGGTCACCGACTCGAAGGCCGCCGCATCACCAGGCTTGCTGTAGTCCGCCTTGTACGCGAGCGTCGCCGATCCACCGTTGATCGTCCACGCCCTGGCCGCAGGTGCCAGTCGCACCGTCCATCCGTTGCTCGCCGTGAGCGTCATCGTCGGCGTCGCTCCGATGACGACGACACCGGCGCGATTCCAGGCACCACTCACCGGTGTGTACGCGAACACACGCGCGAAGCCTGGCAACGCGTCGGCGCCGACGGTGGCCGTCGCGGTGAACCTGCTCGCCGTGGCGACCGGCGACGCGAGCGTCACGCCATCGTGCTCGACGAGGAACGCCGTGCCGGTCGGGAAGCGACCCGTCACCGACACCGGCGCCGACGCGCCGGGTGCCACCACGACCGGCGTGGCCAGCGTGATCTCCGGCGTCGGATACTTGTCGTAGAGCGCCTTGCGGCCGCGACTGGGATCGAGCCCCTCGGCCTGCTGCGCCGTCCGCCACTCGGTCCGCAACCGGCGCACCTCGGCGTCGTACTTCGACGTCAGACTCGCCGCGCGCACCAGCACGCCTCCGGACACGGCCACCACGGCGACCGTCAGCATCATTCCCGCCCACGTCCTGCGCTCGCGCATCCTCGTCACTCCATGCGGCCGGAGTCGGCCGCGACGAGGAGTGGTCGCGCGTCAGCCAAACGTGACGGGGCGTCTTGTGGATTGGTAGGGCCGGCTCCCCGACCCGGCCGCGGACGCGCCGGCGGCGCGTCCCTACCGAGTTGCGTGTCGACTCCGAAGGCCGACGGCCGAATGACGAAGGCCGTCAGGTGCCTGTGTCGTTCTGTCCGAGTGGCGTGAAGGTCGTGGCGACGACGAACGCCGTCCACCACCACACGAGTTCGACGGGCCGGGCGAACGGGAAGTCGACCATGCCGCACGCGGCGCCGGCGGCCACGGCGGCGGCGGTGCCGGCCAGCAACGGGTCGACAGGACGTCGCGCGCGAGCGGCGATCAGCATCAGGGCCAGCATCGGCAGCGTCATCGTGAGCAGGCCGGGCACGCCGCGCTCGATCGCGGCTTCGAGGTAATCGTTGTGGACGTGGTCGGTGAGCCCGGCGAAGCGCGCGTCGCGCAGCCCCGCGCGGGCCGCGGTGCGCTGCCATTCCGGGAAGCGCAGCGGCACCGCACCCGGACCGAGGCCAGTGAGGGGCGCGTCGGCGACGTGTGGCAGTGCGATTCGCCACAGATACAGCCGGCCAGCCGCGGTCGTGTCGATCGGCCGCGCCGGCGACAGGCCCACCGCCACCGCCGCCAGCACCACCAGCGCCGCGAGCGACAGCCGTACCCGGCGCGACCAGCGCAGGAGCGCATACGTCGTCGTCGCCACGGCGAGGCCGAGCACGGCGCCGCGCGAGCCGGTGGCGACCAGCGCCGCCGCCTGCAGTGCCATCGTCAGTTCCCAGGCGCGTCGATGGGCGGAACGGGTGGCGAGTCGGTGGATGGCCGCCGTGAGCGGCAGGCTCATCGCCATCAGCACACCGATGAAGTTCGGATTGCCGAGGGCGCCGTACACACGCATCCGGATGCTCGCGCCGTCAATCGCCGGCCGCCAGCCGGACCAGGCGATGGGATCGGTGCCGACCCACTGCAGTATCGCTACCACTGCACACGCGGCCGCGCCCACCACCTGTCCGGCGACCAGGGCCCGGCCCGACCGATCGTGACGCAGCGCCGCAAGCGCGAGCACAGGGGCGGCAATGCCGAGCAGCGTGGGGGCCAGCGACGGCAACGGCGCGAGGGCCGCGGCCACCACGACGCTGACGACGGCGCCGGCCACCGACCACACCGCCACGCGTGGCAGCGGGTGGCCGGCAGGCCGCGCCGGAGCCACGACCACGGCCACGGCGAGCGCCACCATCATCGCCAGTTTGGGCGTCGAGAAGGGCTGGTCCAGGCCGGGCCAGAAGACCAGCGGAAGCAGCGCCAGGCCGGCCGGTGCGAGCAGGGCGCGCATGCCCGATTCTGTCCCGATCGGCCAGACGCGAGTACAGGAGTCAGGAGGTCAGGAGCCAGGAGCCAGGAGCCAGGAGCCAGGAGCCAGGAGCGAGGAGCGAGGAGCGAGGACAGGAGAACAGGAAGTCAGGAAGTCAGGAGGTCAGCAAGTCGGGAGACAGCTCGCGGAGGCTGCGCGCTCTCATCTCCGTCTCACCCGGCTCTGACAGAGTGCGGAGCATGCCCCGCCTGCCGACGCTCCTGCCGCTGGCCGGCCTCCTCTGGGTGACTGCCGCGACGGCTGGGGCACAGCCTGCGCCATCGGTCTTCACGCTGGCCGACGCGCTGGCTCGCGCCCGCGAGCTGGCCCCGCAGGTCGAAGCCGCCCGGGCCCGGGCCGGCGCAGCCGCCGCGGCGGTCGACGCTGCTGGACGCTGGCGCGCGCCGACGCTCGATCTCTCGGTCGAGAACCTCGGACCCCAGGCGCTCGACCACGACGGTTTCGTATGGCTGACGCAGCCACTGGACGTCGGCCCTCGCCGCACCACACGCCTGCGCCTGGCTCGCTCGCAGAACGACGTCCTGCAGCGCGACGTGGACGCGCAGCGCCGGCTCCGGGACGTGCAGGTCGTCGACGCCTACCTCGCCGTGGCATCGCGGCGGCAGGTCGTCGACATCCTCGAGACCCACGCCGCGTCGCTCGACGAGCTGGTGACGTATGTGCGGCTCAGGGTCGATCGTGGCGTCTCGCCAGAAGGCGACCTCCGCAAGCTCGAGGCCGAGCGCGCCCGGGTCGTCGCGGCGCGCGTCCGCGCCGCCCTCGACATGCGACAGCAGGTGTTTACGCTTTCGCTGCTGACCCGCGAAGACGCGGCTGGACTCGAGCAGCGCGTGCAGGTCCCGCCGATGCCGACGCTACCGCTCCCCGCCAACATCGACACCGCCCCCGACCGTCGACCCGAGGTTGCGGTGGCCTCGGCGCAGCTCCGGGAGCGCCAGTCGGCCGCCGCCTTCGAGCGCGCGATGGGCGGCACGTCGCTGGCCGTGATGGGGGGCTACAAGCGCACCGCCGGCTTCCACACCGGCACCGCGGGTGTGTCGATCGACCTGCCGCTCGGTGCACGCAACCTACCGGCCCGCCTGCGCGCCGAAGCCGAGGTCACCGCCGCCACCCTCGAACTCGAACGGCTGCGCGAGGCCGTCCGCCTCGAGATGACCGCCGCCGTCGAGGCGGCCCAGGTGCTTGCCGATCAGGCGCGCAACGCCCAGTCGACGATGGTCGCGCCGGCCGATGTCGCCGTCCGCGCCGCACGCGCCGCCTTCCGCGAAGGCACCGGCGACGTGATGGCGCTCGTCGATGCCGAGCGGGTCCATCTCGACACCCGACGTGAAGCGCACGCCCTGCAGATCGATGCCGTCGCCGCCACGCTTCGCGCCCGGCTGGCACTCGGAGACGCCCCACTGCCATGACTCGCCGCCTCCTCTGCCCGACCACGGCCCTGCTCGCCACGCTTGCCGCCAATGCCTGCAACCGGCTGCCGCCCGGAACCGACGACCAACGGCCGACGCCGAAGGACGGCATCGAACTGTCGTCCAGGTCTGCCGAACTCGCTGGCATCGAGACCGCGACCGTCGCGGCCTCGGCCGCATCCGACACGCTCGACGCCGTCGGCACCCTCGCGCTCGACGATACCCGCACGGCGCGCATCGGCGCACTCGTCGAAGGCGTCGTCTCGGCGACGCACGTCAGCGTCGGCGACAGGGTCGGCCCGCACGCCACTCTCGCCGGCCTGCACAGCCACGAACTGCACGACGGGTGGGCGAACTACCGCAAGGCGGTGGCCGACCGGCGCCGCGTGGCGCAGGACGCGGCCTACGCACAGGACGCGCTGGCGCGCACCGAGCGCCTGCTCGCCGACAAGGCGGCGGCCCCACTCGAAGTCGATCGCGCCCGCGCCGCCCGCGTCGCCGCCGACGAGCAGGTGACGATGGCCGACGCCGAAGTCCGGCGCACACAGGAGTCGCTCGAACATCTCGGCATCGCGGCCACCACGAATCCGCAGGCGCGCACGACGGAGATAGTCCCTGTCCGCACGCCGCAGCCGGGCGTCGTCCTCGAGAAGCTGGTGACCACGGGCACGGCGGTGACGCCGGGCACACCGTTGTTCGTCGTCAGCGACACCCGATTCCTGTGGGCGGTCGCCGAGATCGACGAAGCGATGTTGACGCGCGTGCGTACCGGCGCCCCGGTCAGCATCTGGGTGTCTGCGTACGGGGACGAGGTGTTTCCCGCGACGGTGGCGCACATCGGCGACACGATCAATCCGACGACCCGCCGCGTCGTCGTCCGCTGCCGTGTGGCCAATGCCGATCTCCGGCTCAAGCCCGGCATGTTCGCGCGTCTCTCGCTGGCCGGTGCGGCCGGCGCACCGGTCATCCGTGTTCCGGTTGATGCCGTGCAGGACGTCGGCGATCGCCGCGTCGTCTTCGTGGCCGACGGTCAGCGCCGCTACGCGCGTCGCGATGTCGACGTCGGCACGGAGCGCGACGGCACCATCGAGGTCCGGCACGGCCTGACGCCCGGCGAGCGCATCGTCGTGCGCGGCGCATTCCTGCTGAAGTCGCAGCTGCTGGCGTCGCCGGAGCCGTAGGCATGGCCCTCATCGAGCGGGTCACCGCAGGCGCGCTGCGCCATCGCGCCCTCGTCGCCGTCGGCATCGTCGCCCTGACCGCCACCGGCTTGCTGGCCTGGCGCGATCTGCCCGTCGAGGCATTCCCCGATCTCACGAACAACCAGGTCGTCGTCGTCACCCAGTCGGAAGGCCTGGCTGCGCCCGACGTCGAGCAGCGCATCACGTATCCGATCGAGACGGCGTTGATGGGGACACCAGGCGCCGAGGAGGTGCGGTCGATCTCCAAGTTCGGTCTCTCGATGGTCACGGTCGTCTTCGACGACGCGGTGCCGATCTACCTCGCCCGGCAGCTCGTGACCGAGCGTGTGAGCGAGGTGCGCGGCCGCATCCCGCCCGGCGCGGAGCCAGCGCTCGGTCCGGTGGCGACCGCGTTCGGCGAGATCTACCAGTACCTCGTCGAAGGCACCGACACCTCGCTGATGGCGCGCAAGACGCTGCACGACTGGGCGATGCGTCATCGGCTACGCGAAGTGCCCGGCGTCAGCGAGGTCAACTCGTGGGGTGGCCTCACTGAGCAATTTCACGTCGTCGTCGATCCGTCGCGGCTCGAGCAGCACGGTCTCGACGTGCGGCAGGTGGTGACGGCCCTCGCCGGCAACAACCAGTCGTTCACCGGCGGCTTCGTCGAGCGGCAGGCGGAACGGACGACCGTGCGCGGGCTCGGGTTGATCGGCACCCATGCCGACATCGAGTCGGTCGTGATCACGGCAGTGAACGGTGTGCCGGTGCTGTTGCGCGACGTCGCCGACGTGCGCACCGGTGCGATGCCGCGCCAGGGTGCAGTCACCCGGGATGGCCGCGGCGAGACGGTGGCCGGCATGGTCATCATGCTGAAGGGCGAGAACGGGCACACGGTCGGCAACCGAGCCCGGACGCGCATCGAGGAGATCCGCGCGTCGCTGCCCGCCGACGTCCGCATCACGCCGTTCTACGACCAGACGACGGTGATCGACCGTACCTCGGCCACGGTGCGTCGCAACCTGATCGAAGGCTCGCTGCTCGTCGTCGCCGTGCTGTTCGTGTTCCTCCGCGACGTCCGTGCGTCACTGATCGTCGCGGCGGTGATTCCGCTGTCGATGCTGTGCGGCTTCATCGGCATGCGCCTGTTCGGCGTGTCGTCGAACCTGATGTCGCTCGGCGCGATCGACTTCGGCCTGATCGTCGATGGCGCGGTCGTGATGATGGAGAACTTCGTCCGTCGACGGGCGGAAGCCGACGCCATCCTCCCGTCCGATCGTCAGGACGAAGGTCGCGTGCGGCTGGCGCTGTTCACGCCGGCCGGCATCGAAGTGGCGCGACCGATCCTGTTCGGCGTGCTGATCATCATCGCGGTCTACCTGCCGGTCTTCACGCTCGAAGGACTCGAGGGGAAGATGTTCCGGCCGATGGCGATCACGGTGTGCTCGGCGATTCTCGGGGCCCTGGTGCTGTCGCTCACGGCGGTCCCGGCGGCCGCGGCCTCATTCCTGCGATTGTCCGGTGCACACGACGAGGAGCGCTGGTTCGTCCGGCTGCGCGACCGCTACACGCGTCACCTCGCCGACGCGATGCGCCACCGACGACGCACAATGGCCGTCGCCCTGTTCGTCGTGATCGTGGCCGTCGGCTCGCTGCCGTTCCTCGGTACCGAGTTCATGCCGCGGCTCGACGAGGGCGCCATCCTGATCGAGACGCGCAAGCTCCCGTCCGTGTCGCTCGAGGAGTCGGTCGCGATCTCGACGCGGATCGAGCGCATCGTCGCCGGGTTTCCCGAAGTGTCACAGGTGGTCACGAAGCTCGGGCGTCCGGACCTGGCCACCGAGGCCATGGGCATCTACCAGGGCGACGTGTACGTGAACCTTCACGACGAGTCGAGCTGGACGACCGGCCGCGACAAGGCGGCGCTGGTCGACGCCATCGCCGTGGCCATCGCCGAGATGCCCGGTGTGACGACCAACTTCACCCAGCCGATGGCGATGCGCCTCGACGAGACGGTGTCGGGCGTCAAGGCCGACGTCGCGGTGAAGATCTTCGGCGAGGACAGTCGCATCCTCGAGCGGCTCGCGGCAGCGGTCGAAGGCGTGCTCGCGAACGTGCCAGGCGTGGCCGACCTGCAGGTCGACGTGTTCTCAGGTGCCTCGGAGCTGCAACTCGAGATCGATCGAGCCGCACTCGCCCGCTACGGGCTCCAGGTCGACCACGTGCGCGAGGTGGTGGCTGCGGCGATCGGTGGCACCGAAGCCACCGCGGTGCTCGACGGTCCGCGCCGGATCCCCGTCGTCGTCAGGCTGCCGGAGACCGTGCGCGCCAGCGAAGCCGCGCTCGCCGCAGTGCTCGTCAACGCACCGGGCGGCGAGAAGGTACCGCTCGGACGATTGACGCGCTTCGTCCGGACGTCGACGCCCGACGCGATCAGTCATGAGGGCGGGCAGCGTCGCCTGGTGGTGCAGTGCAACGTCCGCGGGCGCGACATCGGCAGCTTCGTCGCCGAGGCGCAGCGTCGGCTCGCCAGTGTGGATCTGCCGTCGGGCTACTACGTGCGCTGGGGTGGCCAGTTCGAGAACCAGTCGCGGGCCATGAGCCGCCTCGCGCTCGTCATCCCGCTGTCGCTCGCCATCATCTTCGGCCTGCTATGGGTGACCTTCCGCACGCTGCGCCACGCGGCGCTGATCATCCTCAACGTGCCGTTCGCGCTGGTCGGCGGCATCGCCGCGCTCTGGATTCGCGGCCTGAATCTCAATCTCTCGGCGTCGGTCGGCTTCGTCGCGCTGTTCGGCGTGGCCGTCCTCAACGGCGTGGTGCTGATCACCGCGGTCAACCAGCGGCGCGCCGACGGACAGCTCCTGCGCGACGCCGTGCTCGGCGGCGCCGGATCGCGGCTCAAGGCCGTCCTCATGACCGCGCTCGTGGCGGCGCTCGGCTTCGTGCCGATGGCGTTGTCGCACGGCGCCGGCGCCGAGGTGCAGCGGCCGCTCGCCTCGGTGGTCATCGGCGGTGTGATCACCTCGACGCTGCTGACGCTGATCGTGCTGCCGGTGGTGTATGAAATGATCGAGAACGCGATCCATGCGCCTGCTCGTCGTCGAGGATGACCCCACGATCAGTCGCTTCCTCGTGAAGGGACTGCAGGAGGACCACCACCTGGTGGATCTGGCCGAGGACGGGAACGCGGCCGAGACGCTCGCGCTCGACGGCGGCTACGACGCGATCCTGCTCGACGTGATGCTGCCCGAAGCGGATGGCTTCGAGGTGTGCCGCCGCTTGCGGGCCCAGGGCGTCGACACCCCGATCCTGATGGTGACGGCGCGCGACGCCGTCGGTGACAGGGTCCGCGGGCTCGATACCGGCGCCGACGACTACCTCGTGAAGCCGTTCGCGTTCGACGAGATGGTGGCGCGGTTGCGCGCGCTGACACGACGCGGACGCACGGGCAGCCTGTCGGCCGTCCTGCGCGCTGGCGCGATCTCGCTGGACCTGCAGACACACCACGCGTCCGTCGACGGCGTGGCCCTGGCGCTCACCGCCACCGAATACCGTCTCCTCGAGTTCCTGCTGCGGCGGGCCGGCACGATCGTGTCGCGCGATCAGCTGGCCGAACATGTCTGGGGCAGCGAATACGACCCCGACTCCAACGTCGCCGACGTGTACATCGGGTACCTGCGGCGTAAGCTCGCCGGCACCACTGCGGCTGACGCCATCCGGACCATCCGCGGGCTCGGGTACATGCTCGCGCGCGGCAGCGACGCCTGAGTCGACGATGGCCGCGCTCTCCTTCCGTACTCGCCTCACGCTGCGCTGGACGGTCGCGTTCGGCCTGCTGCTGGCGGCGGCCAACACGGCGGTCTACATGGGCGTGCGCGCGTACGCATATCGCGATCTCGACGCGCACCTGCGGACGCTCGCAGCGACCGAACTCGCATCGTCCACCGACCAGGGCGGGGTGCTGCACCTCCATGAGTTCTCGCTCGACGAGGTCGGCGGTGGCGAGTTCGCCGGCAAGTTCGTCCAGTACTACGACATGAGCGGCGGGGTGGTCGCGCAGTCGCCGATGCTGCAAGGCTTGCCGCCAGTTCTCGACGGCGATGTGTTCGCCCGCGCCGCGCGCGGCGAACACGACATCCACTCGGTCACCGTCGGCGGCCGTTCCGGTCGCGTGCTCACCGCGAGCATCCGTGACACCGCCAGTGCCTATGTCGCGCTCGTCGGTCTACTCGAGAGTGACCTGGACGCGCAGCTCACGCGACTCGCGTGGGTGCTCGTCGGCGTGTGGGTGCTGGGGTTGGGCGCGACGGCGTGGCTGGGGTTCCTGTTGGCGTCACGCGCGCTGGAACCCATCGATCGCATCACCGCCCGGGCCTCCCGCATTGCCCGCGGCGACATCGAGATCCGTCTCGACCCGCCGCAGGCCGACGACGAGATCGGGCGGATGACGGGGCTGCTGAACGAGATGCTCGACCGGCTGCACCGCGTGATCGACGGCAACCGCCGCTTCGCCGCCGATGCGTCGCACGAACTGCGCAGTCCCCTGACCGCGATGGCCGGCGAGATCGACGTCGCGCTCCGTCGCGACCGATCCGCGGCCGACTACTGCGACACACTGGCCCGCCTGCGCACGCAGATCGAGGGGTTGACCACGCTGTCCGAGCACCTGATGTTGCTCGCACGCGCCGAGGAACGCTCTGGCGACCTGGTCGCGGAGGAGGTCGCCATCGACGCGCTGGTGGACGCCACGCGCGCTCGATTGGCCGCGCAGGCAACGGCGCGCGGCGTCGCCATCGACGCGAGCGGCCTCGAGCGGCTCGTCGCCTATGCGCAGCCGGGCCTGCTCGGACTCGCCATCGAGAACGTCGTCGCCAACGCCGTGCATTACAACCGCGACGGCGGCAGCGTCGGGATCCGCGGCTTCGACGAGCCGGCGCCTGGCGAGGCCTGGGAGAGCGGCCGGGTACGCATCGAGATCAGCGACTCCGGGCCCGGCATTCCGCCCGAGGAGTGGGAGCGCGTGTTCGACCGCTTCTATCGTCGTGATTCGTCGCGCTCGCGACGGACGGGCGGAGCGGGTCTGGGTCTGGCGTTGAGCCGCGCCATCGCCACGTGGCATGGCGGAACGCTGCGCGTACGCGCGTCGAGCCCGGAGGGGACCACGTTCGAGCTCACGGTGCCGGGACAGCGGCAGGCCGTTACGGTTCCGGCCCCGTCGGTCGTATAGTGCTGCAACCTCCGGAGGTGATCCATGGGCGACCACGCCCCTTTGTCCTTGTCGCGCCGCGGCTTCCTGGCCGCGACCCTGGCGTCGCCTGTGGCGGCGGCCATCGCCACGTCGGCGCAGAAGCGTCCTCAGCTCGGCCTCGAACTGTTCTCTGTCCGCCAGGAACTGGCCAAGGACCTGTTCGGCACCATCCGCACGGTGCGCAAGGTCGGCTATGAAGCCGTCGAATTCTTCTCGCCGTATTACCAATGGGACCCGGCGTATGCCAAGCAGGTCCGCCAGGTCCTCGACGAGATTGGACTGAAGGCACCGTCCACCCACAACTCGTCGACGGTGTTCACGCCGGAAGGCCTCAAGAAGGCCATCGAGCTGAATCAGATCCTCGGCTCCACCCTGATCGTGATGGCCAGCGCCGGCGGCCAGGTCAAGACCATCGACGACTGGAAGCGCGTCGCCGACAACCTGAGCGCCGCGTCGGAGACGCTGCGTCCGCTCGGCATGCGGGCCGGTTTCCACAACCACCAGACCGAATTCATCGCCATCGACGGCGTGCGGCCGATGGACGTGCTCGCCAAGGGCACGCCGAAGGATTTCGTGCTGCAGTTCGACGTCGGCACCTGCGTACACGCCGGCCAGGATCCCGTCGCGTGGATCAAGGCCAATCCCGGTCGCATCACGAGCATGCACTGCAAGGACTGGGCGCCGGGCGAAGGCAAGGACAAGGGCTACCACGTGCTGACGGGTGAAGGCGCAGCGCCGTGGAAAGCCATCCGCGCGGCGGCCGAGTCGGTCGGCGGCGTGGAGACGTACCTGATCGAACAGGAAGGCAGCCGCTTCACGCCATTCGAGACGATCGAGAAGTGTCTCGCCGCGTGGAAGGCGATGTCGTGAGGCGTCACGTGCGGACGACATCACGGACGGGCGCGGTACTGGCCGGTCTCGGGCTGGCGTTGACCATGGGCACGGGCGTGGCACAGGCGCAGTTGCAGGTGAAGACGAAGGCCGGCACGCTCGAGGGCGTCGCCGGCACCGACGGCCAACGCGTCTTCAAGGGCATCCCTTACGCGGCGCCGCCAGTGGGGCCACTGCGCTGGAAGGCGCCACAGCCCGCTGCGGCGTGGACGGGCGTGCGCAAAGCCGACGTGTTCGGCGCGCAGTGCCACCAGCCGCCAATCTTCGGCGACATCGTCTTCGATCGCCCGGCCAGCGAGGACTGCCTGTTCCTCAACGTGTGGACGCCGGCCAAGGCCGCGTCGGCAAAGCTGCCGGTGATGGTGTGGATTCACGGCGGCGGCTACCAGGCGGGCGCCTCGAACGAGCCGCGTCACGACGGCACCGCACTCGCCCGCAAGGGCGTGGTGCTGGTGACGTTGAACTATCGCCTCGGCGTGTTCGGGTTCTTCGCGCATCCGGCCCTCTCGAAGGAAGACCCGAAGGGCAGTTCCGGGAACTACGCGCTGATGGACATGACGGCGGGGCTTGCCTGGGTGCGCGACAACATCGCGGCCTTCGGCGGCGATCCCGGCAACGTGACGATCTTCGGTGAATCGGCCGGGTCGTTCGCGGTCAGCACGTTGATGGCGGCACAGCCGGCCCGCGGGCTGTTCCACAAGGTGATCGGTGAAAGCGGGGCGCCGTTCGGCCTGTCGCTGGCGATCGCGCCGCGTGCGATGGTCGAAGCCAACGGTGAGAAGTTCGGCGCGTCGCTCGGCGCGACGACGCTCGAGGCGCTGCGCGGCAAGTCAGCCGAGGAGATCACGGCCGCGATCGCGAAGTGGCAGCCGTGGTTCTCGCCGACGGTGGACGGCACGTTCCTGACCGAAACTGTCGCCGAGACGTTTGCGGCCGGCCGGCAAGCAAAGGTGCCGCTGCTGGCCGGCTGGAACGCCGACGAATCGCGCGCACAAGTCACGTTGGGACGCGAACCGACGACCGTCGCGTCGTTCACCGAGGCGACGAAGAAGCGGTTCGGCGCCAACGCCGACGCCATCCTGCAGGTGTACCCGGCGAGCAACGACGCCGAGGCCATCGAGTCGGCCGCGGCGCTCGCCAGCGATTCCTTCATCGGCTACTCGACGTGGAAGTGGATCGAAGCGCATCGCGCGTCGGGTGCGCCCGTGTACCGCTATCTGTTCTCGCGCGAAGTGCCGATCGTTCCGGGTCGGATGCAGAACGGACGGGCGGTAACCGCCGCCGACATCGGCGCCAGGCACGCCGGCGAGATCGAATACGTGTTCGGTACGCTCGACAGCGTGAAGGGCGTGACCTGGACGGCTGACGATCGGAAGCTGTCGGACACCATCGCCACGTACTGGACGAACTTCGCGAAAAAGGGCGACCCCAACGGCGACGGCCTGCAGGCCTGGCCGCGACTGCACCCGATCCAGAAGGGCGCGATGCAGGACATGGGGCCGCGAATGGTCGATCTCGACGTGACTGTCAGCGCCATCCCGGAACCACACCGCCAGCGCTACGAAGCGCTCGAGAAGATCGCCTCAGCACCACCACGCTGAGGGACGGCCCGACAAGTCGGGCCGCTACGAACAGTTGGATTGCGTAGCCGCCCGACCTGTCGGGCGGTACCTACGTCAATCCGTCGATTCTCGCCTGCAACGCGCTCAACCGGCCCTCGAGGCCGGTGAGCGTGAGGCGGACGCCTTCGAGCGACTGCTGCTCGGCGCGCACGAAGCGGCTGTAGGGCGCGATGCCCTCGTCGAGGCGCTCGCTGCTCCGCCGGACCTCCGTCTCGAACTGCGTGCGCAATGCCGACGAGAGCGTCTGCCGCAGGGCGTGCACCTTGCTCTTCAAGTCCTCCTTGGCCTTCCGTCGTCGCGCCGGCACGATGAAGAGGCCGACGGTGGCCAGCACGCCGGCGAGCACGATGCCGGTGATGTCGGCCGCCGCAGTGGTCGCGGCGATCGTCACGACCGTACCGAGACCGAGCGCGCCGGCTCCGACCGCCGCCGACGCCGCCACCGCATTGCGCGCTCCCTCCGCCAACGTCGCTGCTTCGCGCTGACGGTCGAACGTGTCGACCACGCGCTGCGCCTCGCGACCGACCGACTCGAGCAGCCGTCCGCGTTCGACGTGGAAGGTCGCGAGCTCGGGATCGCCCACCAGGCGATCGCGATACTGCCGTCGACGTTCAGCGAGATGGCCGTTCACCTGCTGCCACTGACGCAGGTCGGCGCTCACCATCCAGTCGATCAGCTCCGACACCTTGCGCTCGATCGTGGCAGGCGCATCGGCAACCACCGTCCGCACGAATCCCTCCTGCACGCGCGACGTGTTGAGCAGGTCGAACACGCGACCGAGCCGCAGCATGTCGTCGAAGTATTCGTGGCCACGCTGCTCCATCTGCAGGAGGATGTTGTCGATCTCGCCCATGCGCAGCTCGAACTGCCGCGCCATGTCGTCGCGATAGACCGCGTGCTGTTTCTCGACGTCCTCGAGCAGCCGGAGATCCTCCTGCATCAGCTCGAGCCGGCCGACCGTGACTTCGAGATAACGGGTGGTGAACGCGCGGCCGACGCCAATCGGATTGGCGAGCTTCAGCTTGAGGCGCTCGCGCTGGTCGAGCCGTTCGTGGATGTACCGCTCCAGCGCCTCGAATCGGCTCGCCGCCCACGACTCCGGGTGTCCCTGTCGGGCGTGCATCGCGAGGCGCGCGCTGACCGGGAAAATCTCCGGCGTGCTCCCGAGTACCTGCGCGGCATGTTCGGTGATGAAGGCCAGCACCTGCTGGAGCTCGGCATCGGTCTGAAGCAGGTCGACCTTGTTGAGGACGACGACGACCTTCTTGCCCCAGTCGCGGATGACGGCCAGGAACTGGCGTTCGCTCTCCGTGAAGGGCCGGTCCGACGACGTCACGAACAACACGAGGTCCGAACGCGGCACGAAGTCGGCGGTAATCGCCTCGTGCTCACGAATGACCGCGTTGGTGCCGGGCGTATCGACGATGGCGATCTCGCGCAGGAACTCGACCGGCGCCGTGATCGCATGCAGGTGCGGTCCGCGCTCGGTGCGCGTCGACGACTCGCCGTACTGCAGCAGGTGCACCTGCGCCGTCGTCGGCGTCACACCCTCCTCGAGCACGCGCTGGCCGAGCAACGCGTTGATGAAGGCGCTCTTGCCGGCGTTGAACTCACCGACGATGACGATGAGGAAGAGCTCGTCGAGTTGCCGAAGGGAGCGACCGAGCGTCTCGAGCGTCTCCGGGGTCGCTTCGAGCTTGATGAGGGCGTCGCGCAGCGCTTCGAGCGCCGCGCGCTCGTCGCTCACCAGTTGCTGATCGTCGGCCCGCAGCAGCCCGTTCACCATGTGTTCGAGCATGGCACAGTCTGCCGCGATGCCGGACGGGCGGGTCTGCCCGTCTCCTCTACTGCAGTGCGCTGAGCGGCAGGCCCGCCGCGGTGTACGACGCCGTCGGCCAGGGCGAGGCATGCCCGTGGGCGGCATTGCCGCGTTGCGCCGCGTAGTGCTGGCGCAGCAGGTCCTTGCCGTAGTCGTTGCCGTTCGGCGTGCGCACCACGACGTGCACGTGGTCGCGGAACGGCACCTTCGGATTGGGCACG
>DATJTM010000661.1:0-2626 GCA_035503395.1 Luteitalea sp. | reverse complement strand
GCGGCAGCTTCCGCTTCTGCTTCCCTGGGCGCGTCATCAGGAGCGGAGCCGTCGTCGCCGCCGTAACCGAGGTCGCGTCCGAGCAGGTCCGCCCAGTCGAAGTCGGATCGGGCGATGACGGCCGGTGCTGGCGTGGGCGGCGCCGCCGCCACCACGGGGCCCAGCCAGTCCTCGAGCGTCGCCATGGGCTGTTCGTCGGCGGGCACGGGCGAAGCCGGCATTGGCTCGTCGAGCATCGGCTCGTCGTCGAGCGCGTAGTGCCCTACGCCGCGAGGCGACTCGAAGATGGACGGAGCGGGAATCGCAGGCACCACCTCCGCGAGTTCGACGTCGTGAAGCGGGCCGTCGTCGACGCTCGTCGTAATTTCTGGCGTAGGCAGCGCCTCGAACGTCTCGGCAGGGATCGTGTCGAGGTCGTCATCGAGGCTCAACACCGTCCACGGTTCGGGCTCGAGCGCGATCGCCGTCAGGGCGGCGGCGGGAGCCACGTGTGCACTGGCCGATTCGTCGATCGATGCGGCGGCAACGTTCGACAGGACGAGATCGAGGTCGAGATCGAGGGCGAGGTCTGGCTCAGGCTCCGGAACAGCGGGCGCGAGGATGCGAGCCACGATCGCGGCCGGGTCGGCATGACCTTCGGCCGTGACGGCGCGTAGCAAGAGGTGCCGCGCACGCGGCTCATCTCCCGTCGCCCGACACAGAGTTTCGGCAACAGCCCTGGCGTCTGCGGCCCGTCCGGTCGCGAGGTAGGCCTCGGCGAGCGCAGGACGGGCCACCTGCAGTTGCGCAGCATCGTCTGCGCAGGTGTCGACCCAGCGCTCGCATGCGGGCGCATCGAGCACTCCGAGTTGCTGGCCGTACACGAACGCCGCGACGGCCAGATGCGACTGCCGCTTCGAGGTCCAGGCGGCCGCCGCCTCGACGATGACGGCACGCGCCGCGTCGGGGAGCCGGCGAGCCAACGTCGTTGCCGGCGCCAGCGTCCGATCGACGCCTCCCCCGATGGCCACACGCACCCCGGCGAGATCGGCCACCTGCCCGGCACGACCACTCGCGACCGCGAGTTCCACGAGCACCATGAACGACGCGTCGTCGGCCGGATCCAGCACCGACGACAGACGCACGGCCTCGGCGACATCACGACGTTCGAGGGCGCGCCGGATCAATCGCAGGCGCGTGCCCAGGTCGTCGGGGTCGGCGTCGAGCACCGCGAGCCAGCGCGCCGCGGCGTCCGGCGCCAGCATCACCTCGGCCCGCATCGCCTCGTCTCGGAGACGCGCGAGCTGCGCAGCTGGCGATTCGGTGACCGGGTCTGGCGGTGCCACTGCGACAGCGGCCGGCGCCGCGGACACAGGTGCGGGGACCACGGATGATGCGGGTGCCGCGGCGACGGCCGCAGCGACTGGTGCGGCCACCTGCGGCGGCACCGACAGGCTCGGGATGTTCTGCGCGTCCGTCGAGCCTGAAGCCGTCGGTGGTGTCGCCGGCGTCAGCGTCGGCTGGGCCAGCGACAACCCGGCGAGCGGCGATGCGGCCATCGGGGGACTGCCGGGACCATCGAGTTCGGCCAGTCGTCGACGCGCGTGGTCGGCGCCGGCGGCGTCGTTGCGCCGCTGCCGCAGGTCGGCAACACGTCCGAAGGCGACGCGCGCATCGGCGCGCAGCTTCAGCGCAATCGAGACCTCCGCCAATTGCCAGAGGGCGTGTTCGTGATTGGGTTCGAGCTTGAGGACCTTCTTGAAGAGCGCCGCCGCCTTCGGGTGGAAGCCCTCGGCGAAGAGGTAGTCCGCCCATCGGGCGAACTGCACGCAGGCGGCTTCACGCTGACCGGCGCGCTCGAGCAGGTCGGCGAGCTGCTTGACGATGTTCCAGTCGACCGGCGTGACCTCGGCCAGCAGCTGATACAGGGTGATTGCCTCGTCGAGGCGTCCCTGTCGGAGGCACTTCTCAGCCTGGCGGGTCAGCTCCTCCCGGTTGTTCATCAGGTGCCGTCGCGTCGTCGATCAACAAGTCCAGCAGGGTTGGCGGTCGGAACGTGCGGCGATGCGCCTCGCTGTAGCCGTGCTGCCGGATGGCGGCGAGGTGCTCGGCGGTTGCGTACCCCTTGTGCCGCGCATAGCCGTAGCGCGGGTCTTCCCGGTCGAGCGCCAGCATCAGGCGATCGCGCGTCACCTTGGCCACGATCGAAGCGGCCGCGATGCATGCGCACCGTCGGTCGCCCTTCACGAGGCCATGCTGCGGCACCGGGAGGTCGGGGATGGCAAAGCCGTCCGCAAGAACATAATCGGCCGGGGTCGCCAATCCCATGACTGCGTCGCGCATCGCAGCCAGGGACGCCTTGTGGATGTTGAGACGGTCGATGTCTTCGACCGGGCGGGAGACGACGGTCCAGGCCAGCGAGACCCGAACGATGCGGTCGTAGAGCCGCTCACGCGCGTCGGCGGAGAGCAGCTTGGAGTCGCGCAGGCCGGTGATCGGCCGGGCGGGATTGAGGACGACGGCAGCTGCGGTGACGGGACCGGCGAGACAGCCGCGGCCGACCTCGTCGACACCAGCGACGCACTCGTGACCGGCACGGCGCAACGCGTTCTCCACGTTGCGGCGCGCCGTCACGCGCGTCATCAGT
>DATJTM010000660.1:0-26839 GCA_035503395.1 Luteitalea sp. | reverse complement strand
TGGATTCATATCGCGCGTTCCGTGCCGAGGTCGAATGGCGCGAAAGACCGGGTGCGATTGTTCTGGTCAGCCCGGACCGCGATGGTGGGTACCTCGTCGATCCTGTCCGCTTGCAGTCAACCTTGGTCGGGCTCGCACAGGTGGTGCAAGTCGTTGCAGGCGCAAACACCTTTGAGATGTCCGAGGTCCTGGGCAAGCAGTGTTCCGCGTGGGGCGGGTCCATCAACGTCCTCTCTATCCCTACGGCGGCGGGTACTATTCGGTATCAGTACTTTCTGCCCGAGCAGGTCCGAGAGTGGGGCAATCCCAATCATCGAATATCGCAGGTGCTGGCGTGGGTCACGGCCGGCACCAACCTTTCTCGTCTGAGGAAGCACATTCGTCCTGAGGGCGTGATCCAGCTGGCTACGGTTCGCCGTATGCAGCGAACGCGCGACCGAAGCGCGCACATGGACGTCGCGCAGCTGCGGCAGGAACTCGTTGAGGTCACCCGTCAGGCCGAGGAGAACAACGACTTCTTCAACGAGTTGGTCGGCGAGAACGCAAGACTGGAGGAATCGACCGACCTGCTCAAGCAGCAGCTGGCCGAAGCAAGAGACGAGATTCGAGCAAAGGACTACCAGGCTCAAACGATGCGAGAGCAGCTCCAGCGAGCGGGCAGCCGCCCTGCCGGTGCGAAGTCTGAGGAGCTGCTGCGGTTGATTGCCCGGAAGGATGAGCCCACACCCGCCGACTGCCTTGCCCTGATAGAGCAGTGTCACGGTGACATTTGCATAGTCTTGGATTCGGCGAAAGAGAGCGCGCAGCGCGCCAACGGCTTCCTGTATGGGCGAGATCTCTTGGATCTGCTCCTGCGGCTGGTCACCACCTACCGAAACGCCCTCATGGACGGCGGCGACAGTAAGGCACGAAACATTTTCGGGAAGAAGGAATTCGCCGCCAAGGAGTCTGAGACCGTGATGGCCAACAAGACGATGAGGCGACAGCGGACCTTCGAGTATGAGGGCGAGCAGGTCGAGATGTTTCGACACCTAAAGATTGGTGTTGCTGACGATTGCACGAAGACGATCAGGGTTCATTTTCACTGGGATAGTTCACGGCAGCAGATCATCATCGGCTACTGCGGAGCCCACCTGTCGGTAACCAGCCACTAGTGTGTTCACGCGGATAGTCGATGGCGGCCGGCGCTGCCTGCGGCAACGGCCGGCCGTCGTGGGCAGAGGGCGGGGCGTGGCTAACCGGCTGAGCGTCGGCCCGAGACCCGAAGGGCGTCGGCCCGGACCATGGACGCCCGCAGTTCGGTGGACGTAACCGACAGGTAGCGGCTGGTGGTCGAAATGTTGGCGTGACCGAGCAGTTCCTTGACGTGTGACAACGGCAGGCCGGCTTCCAGGTAGCGGCTCGCGGCCGAGCGCCGCAGGTCGTGAAACGTCAGTCCCTCAATACCGGCCCGTTTGCAGGTGCCACCCCACGCCACCTTGATACCGTCCACGGCCTCGCCGACGGCGTTGCCGAAGATGTGCGCGGTCGGCGGGAGTGGCTCGCCATTCGGGTCGAGCCGGCGCTCCTGGAGTAGCGAGACCATGGCCGGCAGCAGCGGGATTGTTCGGGAGGTGCCGGTCTTGGTCGCGTCGGCCCGGAGCACGATTTCGTAGGGCACGCCGTCCTCCCAGCGCACATCGCGCCACTGCAGGCCGAGGATCTCGCCGCGTCGCATGCCGGTGTCCAGCGCGGCCGTGATGCAGTCGCGCAGATGCGGTCCGGCTGCCAGCCATAGGCGACGTTCCTCCTCCACGCTGAGCCGACGTGTGCGAGAACGCTCCTTCGCCAATCGGATAGGCGAACCCGTCGGCGAGGCGCACGAACTGCTTGGTGCCGATGGAGAAGGCGAACGTCCGGAGCAGTACGCCGAGGGCCGAGCCGTCTGCGCCATCCGTGCTGGCGGTCGTCGCGGTACTGGTGGGGGTGTGGGCCACCAGCAACCGGCGGAGGGCCTTTAGGCTGTCGCGTGCGTCGTCGGTAGCGGTGTCGGCGCAGTAGTCGCTGATGTCGTAGCCGTCACGCTTCTCGTCGGGCCAGACGAGACACTCCACGCGCGTCGTGGATGGGGCCAGCATGGCAGCTAGGCGCGCTGCACCCTTCCGGCCGGCCTCGTCGTGGTCGAAGCACACGCGCACGTGCTTGCCCGCGAGGAGCGGGACCGATTCCTTCTTGAATGACCCAGCACCCGGCGCGCCGACGACGAGACCTTTCTGTTTGGCCAGCGTCAGCCGATGCGCGAGGGCGAGCGCGTCCCACTCGCCCTCGCAGATGTATACCCTGGCGCCGGCCGGCGCTACGCGGAGGGCGTCCACGCCCAGGAGGCCCGCGACGCATCCGGCCGTGCTCCGCATCTGCCACTTGCCCTTGTGGTCGGCGTAGCGCCGAAGATCGCAGGCCTGACCTTGGGCGTCGTGGGTCAGAATCGTGTAGCCATCCTGGCGCGCGTCATACCCAAGACCAGCCGCTTCCAACGCTTCGACGGGCTGCCGTCGTCGCTTGGCCAGGGCGTCCAGCTTGGCCGACGTTATCGCCTCGCGGTACTGCGCCTGTCGCCATTCCAGAAACGCGGAGAGCCCGCCCCCCGCCCCACTTAGCTTGTCGTGCCAAACGCCCGTGACGACATTCACGTGAAACGTGTCGGGCTTTGCGCTCGTGCTGCTGGGCGACACTCCCACGGCCTCGTCGCCTCGGACCGACGCAAACGTCACCCCGTGGTCTGCATACGGCCGTAGGAGTGGGTGCTGGGCGAGCAGGGCAGTCATCACGCGCACCAAGGCATCCACGTGTCCAAGAACGGACGCATGGTGGCGGCGGTCCGGAACCGGCGGGCGCGCGGTTCATAGAGGACGTCTCCCGTGCCGCCATCGCGGTAGGTATGCCTCGGATCGCCCGCGTAGAGCCCCAGGCCGCGATTCGCGATGACGACGACGCCTGGATCGGCCACGGCATAGAGGTCTCCTGACGCATGCGTCGTGGCTATGGAAGCCGCGACATTAGCGCGCAGGGACAAGGTTCGCCGTGAACCGTTTACGTGACGCTAGCGTGAGGGCAGATTTGTTGCAGCGGCTTCGTCGAGGTCGTAGATGATGTCGCGGACGCGCCGCGCGATGTTCCTATCGCGCGTGCCCTTCGATGTCCCCACGCTCCAGTACTGTTTCCACGTCACGAAACCCGTGGGCAACTCGTTGTTGTGCGTGCGTCGGTACGCGTAGAGCACGTCATCGCGATAGGCGCGCGCCAGGGCAGCGACATCGTTGGGACGGCGCGCCTGCTTTCGGAGCCATGCCTCGATCGACCGACGTGCCGGGGCGTTCCCGTCCTGCTTCGTCTTGTTCGTGCTCGCCGCGCCTTGCTTCTTGCGCGACCGCTGTTCCAGGTGACGCATAAGTGCGGCGCGCACAGGTCCGACGCCCATCGCGACCATTGTGACTTCGACAACGTCCCGCAGGAGGTCGCCATGGTCGTACCCAGCGTCTCGATGGCCGGCCTCTCTCGATGGCGACGGAGCCATCAGATCCGCGAGGGCAGCTGGAGGAGGCTCGTACCAGTTGTAGAGACGCGCCACCAGGGGCAGAAGCCGCGTGTACGCGTGGCAGGCCGCATAGAGGTCTGATACCTCTCGGCGGGCGCGCTGGCGAGGGCCGAGTGAAGACCACCACGCGTGTAGCGTATCGGTGGACCAGCGGGCAGGGCGGGGCAGTGGATGCCCGTACGATGCGGCGACGCGGCGGTAGAGACGCGCCTGCGTCGTAAGCGCATCGCGCAGCAGGGCTGCCGGATGGCCGCCACGCTGGCTTGCCAGCGGAGGTGCCAGGGCCTCGAGGGTCTGGCACTTGAGCGATGCCCGTTCGTCCGGCCTCGGCCCTTCACGTGCATCCTTGCCCATACGGAGTAGATTGTCCCTCCGAATGGCCTGTCAAGGCACGCTTACGCGAAAGACCGTGGGAATCCTGACGAGCAGGGGATCAGCGGCCTCGGGCGTCAAGGTCTTCGTCGAAGCGAAGCTCCACGGGTTGACCCTGTTCCACTGGTGGCGCAACGGCGATACGTCGTGCCGACGTGCCATCGAAGATGTCCAGAGCCACTTGGAAACTGGACGACACGCTCGGATCGATCTCGCTTGTCGCTGCCACGACCTGTGAGCAGAGTAGTACGTTGTGCGTGACCGAGTCTGCCAGGAGGTCATCCTCCGTGCAGACGTGATGGTCTCGTAGCGGCGCGCCAAGAGCATCTTGCGCGTCTAAGGGAACCTGTTCGGAGAAGATTACGGGGCAGCTGCCGGTCGTGAGGCGGAGCACCTCGAAATGCTCGCACGCATGTGCCATGCCCAAACGCAGGGCGAGGTCGCCCATTGTGAGTTCGTCCTCACCTCGGTCGATGGGATGGCCGATGTAAGTAAACATCCACCCAGTGCCCCGTGCTACGGCGTCCCGGGCGCGAGGCGTCAGCGGCGAGCCGAGTAGGCGCGTCTGCTCGTCTGTGCAGAGTGCGGAGATTCGAGTGGTGTCTCCGGGGTCCTCGTCAGAGAGGCGAACCTTGACAGCGTCCAGCAACGGTCCGTATCCCGTGCCTGTCATCAAGCCCGTACTGGTCCTTAGCGTCTTCTCGATCCCGTCTCTGAAGTAGGCCGGTCGGCTTGGCGGGTAGAAGCACATTCGGGTATCGGTGACGATCAGAATGTACAGACCCGCATGGATTCCGATTGCGATGCTCATTTCGGCGGGAAGAACATGGCAAGGGCGGCTTTGGCGCCTTCTCCAACGGCCGCTTCAGCGACTAGCTTCAGGAGCGTCCTGGCGCTACCGAGTGGGAGCTTCGAAGTGGCTCGCTTAAGCCGGAGGGCTGCCGTGTCTGCGTTGGGTGAGGCACTAGCCAGCTCCTCGATGCTTGCCAGAACGAACCGCTTTTCGTCGTCGTCTAGTTCAGCGAGTTCCTCGGCAAACGCCTTGGCGGCATTCACTTTGCTAGCGTGCCACGGGTATCGCTTACCGCACTCAGTGCAGAATGCGGGAGCGTCCATCTCTGCCGAAAGGCGGCGGTGCAAGCCGGGCAGCCATCCATTGCAATTGGGACAACTCGTCACCGTCTTCGCGCCGCAGTCTGGGCAGTAGTTGCGGCTTCCGCCTGGACGCGAGTCGTGATGCGGATTCACGACGTGCCCGTTCAGGCAGATCTGTGCCGTGTCGTATCCGTGATGCTCGCCTTCATCTTCGAACATGCTAGCGGTCGCCTATCTGTTGGACATCGGACGGAGTGGAGTCTTGCGGCTCGGCGCTAACAAGGAACAACTTGAGAGCCGGCTCGCCCTTTGGCGATGCGAGAAGGCGCTCTTCGCCAAGTAGCAAATAGCGGGATGCCTTTATGCGAACCCCGTCCAGAGCGTTCGTGTGATCCTCGTGTAGGAAGCCCTGGCGCTTCTTGCCGTCATCATCTCGCGCGATCCAGGAGAACGGCGGCGGCTCCGTCTTCACCGACGTAAACCGTCCATAGAACGAGAAAGGTACGCTCTTCAGCGTGTCCTGCGTTTCGAGGATCGCCACGATGGCCCGCGCCTCTGCCACGCTGACGCCGAAGCCCTGCGAAGTTGGCAGGCCAGGATCGGACCACCGGTAGCTGAACGGGACATTCTGTTTCGCGACGAGTCGCATCAGTTCGTAATAAGCGCCGAGAACATGGCCTTTGCTCTCCGCCAGGACGGCTATGGCTTCGGCAGGAGGCAAATGCGCGGACTGCATCAGTCGGTCTATCTCGATCATCGCCTCTCCTGTGGCCGAGGCTCCGTACAGGTTTGCAGCGTCCGAGGCCTCGAAATGCACCTTGAAGGAGCCAGGGGAGACAGCGAAGACACGCAGGGTGAAGGCGTCATCGGGAAGCGCCTTCCTCGCCGCGGCATTGAGGCGCGTCTTGGCACGGTCGCCAGCACGCTTGACGAGCTCTTGGAAGTTGCGGACGTATGCGGCAAGGCGGTCGGCATCTACGCGCGCCGTAGTGCCGCGAGCCTCGGGAGGATCGATGGTGTAAACAATGACTGCCGCGTTCTTGACGAGGGAGTCCTTGCTAATTGCGATGTCGTCGGCTTCTGCCTCGACATCGTTTAGCATGAACCCATCGTCCGGAAGCCAAGACTCGGGAGGCGGGGCCTCAAGCGGCGTCAGAACAATTGACGGCGACGCACTGTCAGAGGAGAGACCCTCGTAATGCAAGGCCATCTCGGGCCCGACAAGCGCGGCCCTCAAATCGATCACACCGCTGCGCAGGTCGGCGAGCCGTTCGCCCGAGATCTGCACGGCCAAGTACCGCATCCCTTCGTGCAACAAGGCGACTAGGCAGCAGAGATAGGTCGACCCGACGCGATCCCGACAAAGGACGATCTCGGGCGCATCCGTTTGATAGAGCACCGTGCTCACTTCCACGGACACGGCTCTTGCAACCGCCACGTCACGCCACCTCGTTCGCAACGGCCATGACATCGAAGCCGCTGCATGGCCACCAGTCCACGTGACCACCAGAATTATTCGGGTCGTGGATCGGGCCACACGTTGAGGTCATAGCTAACGCGGCAATGCGCTGCCCTCTGAAGCGTGGCAGCTTCACCTTTTTTCGAGCCTTCGGCAACGAGTTCACCAGAGACACCGAGACGGCCCTGCATTCACACGCATTTCCGGTAGGCTTCCCAAGCCTACGGTGTGACCAGAAATCCTCTGGCACCAGCGTGGGCCCTTCGAAGAGACGGTAAAGCGTACGGCCTCCGGGATCCACGCTGCCGGTCAGCGGGCAGTCGCCGGGCAGGGCCTCCGCCCATCCCGCCTCACAAGGGCCAGCGACGTCACACAAGGTCGAACCTCATCGATAGCGCCAGAGTATATGACGGCCCGACGCGAGACCGGTCTGACATGCCTGTGGGGGGCGCGCCGGGGCCATCGTTTGCCCGGATCACGTCCGGCTCCGAGGCACTCCGACGCATTCCTACGAGGGGCGCCTGCTCTAGGAACGCGTAAAAAGCTTAGGAAATGCGTAGGAATGCTCTGCCGGGAGGGACTGTTAACCGGAGGGTTGTAGGTTCGAATCCTACCTGAGGAGCCAATCCGCTCGCGACCGCGAGTGCTTACTCCCTGCCATACACCGTATCGGTCGGCCCGTACCCCGTGATGCTGACGGTGGCGCCTTCGGGACCAGTCCGCGCGAAGTGTGCCTCGCCCGCCGGTTCCGAGTAGAACGCGCCGGCCGGCAGCGCCTTCACCAGCGGCTGCTCGTTCTTCGGGCCGTACCCGAAGTACCACACGCCGCTCACCACGACGGCCGTTCGCGTGTCGCGATGCGTGTGGGCCTGGATCACGGTGTTCGGCGCGACCCGTAACTCGATGGTGTACAGGCCGGGCTTGGTGGGATCCCCGAACAGCACGCGGGTGGTCACGGCCGGCAGCCCTGAGGTGCCGGCCCCGGCACTCTCGTGCGGCAGGGCCTCGATCTCGGCTGGGGCCAGGCGCGTCCTGCCGTGATCGTCGTGCGCGATCGCGCCGGGAGCCGCTGCGAGCAACGTCGCGGTACACATCAGTGATCGAATCCGCAGTCGAGTCATCACCTAACGTTCCTTTCCGAGAAAGTCGACGATCGCCCGGATCGCCGCCTGTGGCTGTTCTTCCATGATCCAGTGCCCGGCATCGGCGATCACCACGCCCTGCACGTCATTCGCGATGGCTTCGACTTCCGTCTTCATCGCGGCGCCGTACGAGTGATCGCCGCCGACCGCCAACACCGGCATGCGGAGCTTGCCGACCCGCGCAAACAACGCCTTGTTCTCCTCCGCGTCCCTGGCAAACGCGGCGAACTGTCCACCGAAGGCGTTGTGAATCGCACCGGGTCGCGCGTACAGCGTCGCGTAGTGGCGGCGTGTGGCCTCGTCGATGCCGGCCGGATTGGCCGACAGTTCGTTGTAGAAGCGGTCGAGCAGGATGCGCTCGCGCCCGGCGACGAGACGCTCGACGTCAGGGCCGCGGAAGTTGAAATGCCAGACGAGCGGGTTGAGCAACTGCTGCTCCCAGGTGCCCAATCCCGGGAATGGCGCGTCCATGACCGCCCACCGTGTCACTCGATCAGGGAACTGCGCGGTCAGCGCATAGCCGACCATGTTGCCGATGTCGTGGGTGACCAGCGCGACGCGTGAGACCTGCAGCGCATCGAGGATGCGGGCGATGTCGCGAGCCTGGCTCGTCTTCTCGTAACCATCCTCGGGATGCGACGACAGGCCCATACCGCGCAGGTCAGGGACGATGACGGTGTGATCGCCAACCAGGGCCTCGGCCAGTGGCTGCCACATGTCGCCGGTGTCGCCGAAGCCGTGCAGCAGCAGCACGGCGCTGCCGGTGCCGCCGACGCGGACATGCAACGTGCCGCCAGTGACGGGCATCTCGCGCGCCTTGAACTGTGCCGAGAAGGGCTTGACGTCGGCGTAGGCGCTGGCCGGAACGCTTGCGACGACGGCGACGGCCGCCAGCGCCGTGAGTGTGCGGGTGACGAACGCGTGGTGCAGTCGATCGATGATGCAGGGCATGTGTGTGGCCTCTCCAGGCCGTTGTCAGCAGTGCGAGCCGCGCCTGGACGGTGCGCGGACGCCGAGGGCGGTCAGGAAACGTCTTCCTTTCCGATGTCGTCGACGCGGGCCCGTACGTAACCGGGCACCTCTGTCAAGACGCCGCCCCGTACCTCGTGCTCGTGGAGCAGGCGCACGCCCTCGAGATCCACTCTCGTCACCGCGCCGAGGTTGATCTCGACGCCGCGCGTCATCCCGGCCTGCAGGAGCGCACGCAACTCGGTCGGCCTGCCGCCGGCGATCTCGCCGCTGATGACGACCGTGACTCCACGTGAGGATGCGACCCGCTCGATGCGAAACGTCATGCTGCGGCGTTTGCGGTCCACATGAGGCAAGGCGCCTGCCAACAGCGTCCGGGCTGGAAATCGAGACACGTGCCCGCAGGTGATGACGACCGCTCGCCAAATGGCGACCCGTCGCCACCACGGCGTCAGCGAAGGGTGGTGGACTTGAAGCGGTGCTTGTCGATGCCGAGCGCCCGGATCTTGGACTCCAGGGTCGAGCGGGGGATGCCGAGCCTGGCGGCGGCCCCGGATCGCCCCGCCACGCGGCCGGCCGCCTCGGCTAGCGCCGCCTCGACCCGCACGCGCTCGTGTGCAGCCAGGTCGTCGCCGAGGTGCGCCGCCCCAGGCATCGGCATCGTGGGCGGCGCCCCGACCAGCCAACGCTCGTCGACCGTCAGCGTCGTCGCTTCCATGACGACCACGGCGCGTTCGATCACGTTCTGCAGCTCGCGGATGTTGCCGGGCCACGGATAGGACTGCAGCAGCGCGAGGCTCCGGCCTGCAATCTCGGTCACCGTCCGGCCGGTCCGGCGGCCGAGACGGTGCGCGAAGTACTGCACGAGCAGCGGGATGTCACCGGGCCGCTCCCGCAGGGCCGGCATCTCCATCGGAAACACGTTGAGCCGGTAGAACAGATCCGCGCGGAATGTCCGGTCGGCGACTGCCGACGTCAGGTCGCGGTTGGTGGCGGCGATCACCCGGACGTCGACCTTGATCGGCCGGTCGCCGCCCACCCGTTCGACTTCGCGTTCCTGCAGGACACGGAGCAAGGCCATCTGCGTGTCCAGCGCAAGTTCGCCGACCTCGTCGAGGAAGATGGTGCCGCCGTCGGCGAGTTCGAACTTCCCCTGGCGTCGCTGCAGTGCACCGGTGAAGGCGCCGCGCTCGTGCCCGAAAAGCTCGGACGCAATCAGCGATGCCGGAATCGCCGCGCAGTTCACGGTGATGAAGGCCTTGGCCGCCCGGCCGGAGCGCCGATGGATGGCCCGTGCCAGCAACTCCTTGCCGGTGCCGGTCTCGCCGGTGATCAAGACCGTCGATTCGGTACGGGCGACCTGCTCGACCTGCCGGAGGATGGCCTTGACCGCCGCCGAGGTGCCGACGATCTCCTCGAACATCGAGGTGCGGTCGACCTCTTCACGCAGAGCGACGTTCTCGTTGCGGACGCGCTCCTCTTCGCGGTGGCGCTGGTCGATGTCGGTGCCCGTGGCATACCAGCGCACCACCCGCCGAGCGTCGTCGGCGACAGGGCGGTAGTGGATGAGGAACCACCGGTAGACGCCATCGGCGCGGCGCAGGCGCGCTTCGGACTCGAAGGCGGTGCCACTGCGCAACCCACGCCGGCGCTCGTCGTCGACGCGCGCACGATCATCGGGGTGGAACAGGTCCGCGGCGTCGGCGACCTGGTCGGCGGCCATGCCGGTGAAGGCCAGCCACGCGGCGTTGACGTAGAGCACCCGACCGTCCTCACCGAGCGCGGCAATCAGCTGCGGAATGGCGTCGACGATCGAACGGTACTCCTGCTCGCTCCGGCGAAGCTGTTCGGTGGTGTGCTGCAACTGCAGTTCGACCCGCTTGCGGTCGTCGATGTCGGTGTTGGTGCCGAGCCACTCGACGAGCACGCCCTGCTCGTCCCGACACGGGACGGCACGGATCAGGAACCACCGGTAGGCGCCGTCGAACCGACGCACGCGTGCCTCGGCTTCGAGCGCCTGTTCAGCGGCAAGGGCGAGGCGCCACGCCGCGACCAGGCCCGGAAGATCATCGGAGTGGAAGATGTCGCGCCAGCCCCAGCCGAGCGCGGCCTCGAGGGTCGACCCGGTGTAATCGAGCCGTTGCTGATTGACGTACGTGATCGCGCCGTCTGGCGCCGCCACCCAGACCTGCGCCGGGATCGTGTCGATGACGAACTGTCGCCGCTGGTCTGCGACGTTGCTGGACCCCTGGAGATGTTCTGCCATGCGGTCGTGGAGCGGTTCGCCGCCCGGACACTCAGTGCTGCGCATTCTAGCGAAGCCGGTCCCGTCACGACCGCGGTGCATGGGTTCGACTTGTGGATGAGTATGCGCGGACCCGATCGCGATCTCGATGGGCGGACCGTGCACGAAAGGTTCCCCACCGCAGCGAGCGTCCCGCAGGCTGACATGGGGCCGCGGCAACCAGCGCCGCGAAACACGCCTCCTTACCTTCGATACGGCCTGGATTTCGCTTCAAGACCGGCCCCGCCGGGGTCGATTGCCTCACCAGCGCGGCCTCTCGCCGGCTGCCTCACGCTCCCGCGACCCCGCCGTCACGTGCCCCCAGCGCGTCCAGCCGGCCGGCCGATCGGTGCAGAGGCCACAATAGGTGATTCAGGAGTTACGAGTGAGTCGTTCTGTGCTTTTCACGCGTGCCTTCGCGCTGGTCGTGACCCTCACGGGCACCGCCGCCGCGCAGGAGTCGCGGCCCGTGCGCGTCGTGACGGCCGCGGCGACCGCTACGGTCCCGGCGCTCGAGCAGCCGCTGCCGATGCGCCCGTCGACGACGCCGGCGCGGACGCCGGCGGCCCACTGGTTCGACATGCAGGCCGCGGCTGCCAGCATCCGGTACCGCGGTGTCGAGAACACCAGCGACGTGTGGACGACGTCGGCGATGCAGTGGACCTACAACGCGAAGGGCCGCGTGCTGCTCGACGCCAAGGCGCGCTACACGGTCAACTTCCTGGCGCTGGCTGGCGCCAGCTTCAATCAGAGCTGGTTGATGACCGGCGTTGGCACCGGCACCACGCACTACGAGACGGGCCTGCGCCAGTTGTTCGTCCAGGCCGATCCGATCAAGGGCCTGTCGTTCCAGGTGGGCAGCCTCGCGCCCGTGCGCGGCGCCAACAGCGAAATCACCACACTCGACAACGACGGCTGGGTGTTCGGTGAGCGCGTGAGCCTCAAGGGCCGCACGCCGTGGTTCGCCGACGAGATCGTCGTGACCAACGCGTATCTCGGTCAGTTCAATCACCCCGACCTGTTCCATCGCACCGGGCACTGGAGCGACCGCAACTACCGTCAGGTGATGGCGACACGCGCGCTGTCGAAAGCAGTGACCGTGTCGGGCGACTACACGCACCAGGCCGGCGCCGAGATCCTGCACCAGGCCGTGCTCGTGAGCGCGCCGAAACGTCTCTGGTTCAACTCCGTGCGTCTCGAGCAGTACCAGCGCGTCGAGCCGACGAGTGCGTACGGGATGGCCCTCTCGCTCGAGAAGTCGCTGACGAAGAAACTGAAGACCGGCGTCGGCATCGCCTCGGTCGATCGCCGCTTCGGCACGTTGAACGGCGAGCGCTTCAACACCGGCCATCGCTGGTTCGTCTCGGGCAGTTATCCGCTGATCGGGCCGCTGTCGACGTCGTGGTTCTACACCCGACAGATCGACGCGCCGGCCGGCGCCACCAACGTGCAGCGCGTCGACCTGCACCTCACGTACGACGTGCTGGCGCACGTCCGGCAACTCGCCGGACGCTAGCCACTCGTCTCGCGTGCGGATGACCGCACGCACCATCGTCGGGCCCTCCCCCGATGCGGGCGGCCGCGTGGGCTGGATGCCTCGCGGCCGTCCGATCCGTCTTACCGACTTCCGCTATCGCCGGCCTGTCGTCATTCCGAACGTTCGGGTTGGCCATGAGCTCTGCCGATTGATCGCGCAGGAGACCTGAACGACCCGTGCCTGGACCGCCTCGAAGCCGCCGCTGGAACCTGTCGGAGATGACGCTGCTGTGCCGCCTGGCGGCCGAAGGCAAGACCGCCGAAGACATCGCCGGGACACTCGGTCGGACGGTGACCGCCATCCGTATCAAGGCCGCGCAGGAGCGCGTCAACGTGACGCTGAGTGGCCGTCAGCGTCCGCCCGCCACCCAGCCCTCGACCTCGCTGCGCTCACGGCAGCCGGCGGAGTAGCGACGCACCACGCCGCGCGTCGTCGACGGTCAGCCGGCGATCAGGCCGTCGCTGATCAGCGCACGCCGGACCGCACCGGGCCCGTCGACGACGTGGCCGCGCAGACCGAGCGCCGCCGCAGCTGCAACGTTCCCGGCCGCATCGTCGAAGAACACTACCTGCGTCGCCGCCACTCCGAGCTGGTCGAGCGTGTGACGGAAGGCCTCCGAATCGGGCTTGCGCGTGCCGACCTGATGCGACGAGAACGCGGCATCGACGTGGTCGAGCAGATGCAAGTCGGTGCACAGCACGTCCCAGTGCACCGCATTGCAGTTGGAGAGGACGGCGAGCCTGAAATGGGGGCGCAGTTCGTCCAGCAGCGCCGTCGCGCCGGGCAGCCATCCGCGCGTCCATGAACGATACGCGCGCAGGAAGTCGTCGGGCGCCGCCACAATCTGCCAGGTCTCACGGAAGTCCCGCACGAACTCGTCGGTGCCGATGCGCCCCGTGCCGAAGGCATTGGAGGTCGGGCAGGCAATCCAGCGTGCCTTGACCTCGTCGGCACGAGCGCCGGGCGGCAACAGCGGCAGCAGATCCTCGACACCGGAGAAGTCGACGAGGACGCCACCGAGATCGAACAGGAGGACATCGGGGCGCGTCGGCGTCGGCACGCCCGCCATGATACCGGCCCGTGATTGGTTACCCGACTCAACACCGCCGCATGGCTACCGCGGACACGCCGTCGGACGGTTCACGCGATAGAGTAGGCGCCGTCACTCGCGCAGACGACTTTCGAGGAGAGCCGATCCGATGTCCATCAGGCACGCCGCGCTGCGGCTGATCACCATCTTCGCGCTGGTTGCGTCCAGCCTGCCGGCGCTCGCCGCCGGCCGCTGGACCGAGGCCCAGGCCCGCGACTGGTACTCCAGGCAAGGGTTCCTCGTTGGCGCCAATTTCGTGCCGGCGACGGCGATCAACGAACTGGAGATGTGGCAGGCCGACACGTTCGATCCGAAGCGGATCGATCTGGAGCTCGGATGGGCCGCCGCGATCGGCATGAACACGATGCGCGTGTTCCTGCACGACCTCGCGTACCAGCAGGATCCCGAGGGGTTCCTGAAGCGCGTCGATCAGTTCCTCGACATCGCGGCGAAGCACAAGATCCGCCCGATGATCGTGCTCTTCGACTCGGTGTGGGATCCATTCCCGGCGACCGGCACGCAGCGACCGCCGCGTCCCGGCGTGCACAACTCCGGCTGGGTGCAGAGCCCCGGCAAGGTGGCGCTCGAGGACCCGACGCACTGGCCGCGGCTCGAGACGTACGTCAAGGCGGTCGTCTCGCACTACAAGGCCGACCCGCGCGTCCTGGCGTGGGACCTGTGGAACGAGGTCGACAACCCGAACGAACCTGCGTACGGCAGCCTCGAGCCGAAGAACAAGATGGAGCTCGTGCTCGCGCTGTTGCCGCAGGTGTTTGCGTGGGCCCGCGAGGCCGGCCCCACGCAGCCGCTCACGAGCGGACTCTGGCGCGGTGGCGACTGGTCGAAGCTCACCGAACTGCCGGCGATCGACCGTCTGCAGCTCGCCCTCTCGGACGTGATCACGTTCCACAGCTACGATCCGCCGGCCCAGCTCGAGGCGCGAATCACGCAGTTGCAGGGCTACAAGCGGCCAATCATCTGCACGGAATACATGGCGCGCGGCAACGGCAGCACGTTCGAGAGCTCGTTGCCGGTGCTCAAGAAACACAACGTCGGGGCGATCAACTGGGGGCTCGTGCAGGGCAAGGCGCAGACCCACCTGCCGTGGGACTCGTGGCGCCGGCCGTACGTGGATCGCGAACCCGCGGTGTGGTTCCACGAGGTCTTTCGCAACGACGGTACGCCGTACGACCCGAAGGAGACGGCGCTCATCAAGAGCGTCACGGGCGCACCGGCAGCTGCCGGTGCACGGTAGGACACCTACCGGGTTCGGGGTACCGGGTACCGGGAACCCAAGCTCTCGTAGCCGTCGACCGTGAGGTCGACAGTCACCGCGAGTCGATGACAATGAGGCCACGGGGCGCCGCTTGGCGCCCCTTTTCGCTTCGTGGCCGTCAGGCCCTGGCGCTGTCGGCCGTCTCGGCCGGCGCAGGCACCGCCGCGAGGTCCATCCAGAAGATCTCCCAGTGGTGGCCGTCGAGGTCGTAGAAGCTCCGGCCGTACATGAATCCGTGGTCCTGCAGGTCGTGCGCCTCGGAACCGCCAGCGGCCAGCGCCTTCGCGATGACCGCGTCCACTTCCTCGCGACTGTCGGCACTCAGCGCGAACAGGCCTTCGACATGCGTGCGCGTGTCGCATATGTCGCGTTTGGTGAAGTCCTTGAAGCGAGCCTCTTCGAGCAGCATCACGTAGCCGTCGTTGCTGAGCACCATGCACAGCCCGTTGTCGGAGCAGAACTGCTCGTTGAACGTGAAGCCCAGGGACGAGAAGAAGGCGCGCGAACGGGCCAAATCCTTTATGGCCAGGTTCAGGAACAGCTTGCGAGTCTGCGTAGTAGTCATGGGTATCAGGCCTCCGTACGGTCTCTGTGCGTTGGACCGCCGGGCACCGCAGGAATCATCGGTCGACGTCAGGGCGTGACGGCGTCGTGACCCTCGACGACGGGCAGCTCCATCGGCAGGCCGAAGCGGGGAAACAGCGTGGCCGTGTCGAGGAAAAATGTCTGGAACGCAACCGCGCCGCGCTCGATCTCGAGCACCAGCAGGGCCCACGGGGTGAAACGACCGTTGTCGGCGGGTTTGTACTGCGCGAACGCCGGCAGGCCGTTGGCCGCGGTCGGCACGAGCCTCGAGCCGCGGCACGCGATGCCTCGACCGAGCAGCCACGCGCCAATCGCTTCGTGCCCCTGCAACCACAGCGTGAACGGCGGCATCGCCATCGCGGCGTCCTCGTGCATGAGGGCCGCGAGGGCGTCGACGTCGTAACGTTCGAAGGCGTGCACGTATCGATCGACCAGGGCCCGCTCGTCGTCCGACAACGCCGTGTCGGTGGGGCCGGTGTCGCGCGTGGCCAGCGTGGCGCGCGCCCGCTGCAGCGCGCTGTTGACGGCCGCGACCGACATCTCGAGTCCGTTGGCGACCTCGGCGGCCGACCAGCCCAGCACCTCGACGAGCAGCAGCACGGCGCGCTGCCGCGGCGGCAGGTGTTGCAGTGCGGCCACGAACGCCAGCCGAAGGCTCTGCCGCAGCACGGCCCGCTCATGCGGGTCGGCGTCGGCGGGAAGCGCGTCGACGTCCGGAATCGGCTCGATCCACGAGCCGGCCGCCATCGGGGTCAGCGCGTCGTGAATCGTGCCCACGGGGGCTGCCTCGTTCGATCGCCACCGGCGCTTCCGGTCGTCCAGCGCGTCCAGGCAGACGCGCGTCGCGATGCGGTACAGCCACGTGCGCAACGACGATCGTCCTTCGAACGACGTCAGGTGCCGCCAGGCCCGCACCATCGTCTCCTGCACCGCATCGTCGGCATCGGTGACCGACCCGAGCATCCGATAGCAATGTCCCGTGATCGCTGAGCGATGAGGTTCGAGGTCGGCAATCGTGAGCATTGGCTGAAAGGTATCCGAATTCGTCCGGCCCGTCGTTCGACCGGCCAGTCCGGTGGGGATGGGACGCGCCGTCCTCCTGCAGTCTGACGACGGGCGGACCCGTGTGGACTACCATTCCCGCCGAGGTTCGCGATGACTGCATACGGACGTGCCGGTAGTGCCCTGCTGTGCCTGGCCATGGTGTGGACCAGTGCCACGCGCAGCGACGCCCAGACATCACCCGCTGCCGGCACGGTGCGCCTGTCCAAGGCCGTGCTCCGCGACAAGATCAAGGGCGGCTGGGCCGGCCAGACGATTGGCGTGACGTTCGGCGGCCCCACCGAGTTCCGCTACAACGGCACGATGATCCAGGACTACGTGCCCATCCCGTGGTACGCCGGCTACCTGCGCGAAACATTCGAGCGGAGCCCGGGTCTGTACGACGACGTGTACGTGGACCTCACGTTCGTCGACGTCATCCAGAAGCACGGGCTCGACGCGCCGGTCGCCGCGTATGCGAACGCCTTCGCCAAGGCGGAGTACCAGCTGTGGCATGCCAATCAGATGGCGCGCTACAACCTCCTGCGCGGCATGGAGGCGCCGGCGAGCGGCCACTGGCGCAACAATCCCGAAGCCGACGACATCGACTTCCAGATCGAAGCAGACTTCATCGGCCTGATGACGCCGGGCATGCCAGGCGTGGCCTCCGACTACGCCGACCGCGTCGGTCACATCATGAACTCGGGCGACGGCTGGTACGGCGGTGTGTTCGTCGCCGCCATGTACTCGCTGGCCTTCGTGCACGACGACGTGCGGACGGTGGTCACGCGCGCGCTCGAAACCATTCCGGCGGCCAGCGGCTTCCACAAGACGATCAGCGCGGCCATCCGGCTGCACGACGCGCATCCCGACGACTGGAAGCGCGCCTGGTTCGAGCTGCAGCGGGAACATGCCGAGGACATCGGCTGCCCCGAAGGCGTGTTCGTGGCGTTCAACATCGACGCCCGCATCAACGCCGCGTACGTCGTGCTGGGGCTGCTGTACGGCAACGGCGACATGAACAAGACGATTTCCATCGCCACCCGCGCCGGGCAGGACTCCGACTGCAACCCAGCCACCGCCGCCGGCGTGCTCGGCACGATCCTCGGCTACGACCGCATTCCGGCCTACTGGAAGCAGGGGCTGGCCGAGGTCGAAGGCACACCCTTCAAGTACACGACGATCTCGCTGAACGACGCGTACGGTTACTCGTTCACGCACGCGCTCGGGCTGATCACACGGCACGGCGGGCGCGACGAAGGCGACCACGTCGTCATCGCCACGCAAACGCCCACGCCCGTGCGCCTCGAGCAGAATTTCGAGGGGCACTTCCCGATCGGTGAAGTCAGGCTGAACCGCGCCTCGCAGGGCACCGACAGCCGTTTCGAGTTCGACGGCGTCGGGTTCGCCATTCCGGGTAACGTGCGCAGTGACGATGGCAAGGACCACGTGATCGAAGTGGACGTGTTCGTGGACGACAAGAAGGTCGAGCGCGTCGCGCTGCCGACCAACGTGACGTTGCGCCGCTTCATCCCGTTCTGGCAGTACGGTCTGAGCAACGGCCACCATCGGGTGCGGTTGCAGGTGGTGGCGCCGACGACGGGCGCGACGATGAACGTGTCACGCGCGATCATCTACGGCGCGGCGCCGAAGCGCCCAGAGATCTAGGGGGAGCGATGAAGGCGCCTGTCTTCCTTGCGCTGCTGCTGACTGTCGGCGTCGAAGCGCACGCACAGACCCCGGTCTCGGTGCCGCTGCCGTTCAAGGCCGTCGGGCACACGCCGGAGTGGACGCTCGACATCGGTGGGGGCCAGTTGGCGCTCGTCTATGCGCTCGAGAAGCGTCGTGTCGTGCTGCCGGTTGGCGCACCGACGGCGGTACCTGGCGGTCAGCGCTTCGTGGCAACCGAGGCAGACCGGAGCGTGTCCGTCACCGTCGTCGCGGGGCGCTGCGCCGATGAGGCCGGTGGGTTGCCGCGACCGTACCGAGTCACGGTGAAGGACGGCGACCTCGAGACGCGCGGCTGCGGCGGCGACCCGACCACGCTGCTGCGCGGTGGCCTGTGGATGGTCGACGAGATTCAGGGCATGGCCACCGCCCCCAAGTCGCGCGTCACCCTGGCGTTTGCGCCGGGAGGACGCATGGAGGGCAGCACCGGCTGCAACCGGTACGTGGCCACCTACGTGTTCGCCGGCGATCAGTTGCAGGTCACCATGCCGATCTCGACGATGCGCGGGTGCGCGGCGCTGCTGATGCAGCAGGAACGCGCCTTCCTCGACGTACTGCGCAGCGTGCAGCAGTTCGCGATCGAGGACGACGGCGCGCTGGTGCTGACGGGCGCCGACGGCAGCCGTATGCGCGCCAGGCGTCAGTAAAGTCAGAAGAACGAAGTTAGAAGTCAAGAGTCGGCGAACGGGCACCGGGTGCGGGGTACCGGGTACGGTGAACGGAACGACGACCGCTGAACCTTGTTGTCGCACCGGAAAGCGATACCCTCACCGGACGTAGCCGCCGGACTTCCGCCTTCGCCAAGGCTGCGGCGGACAAGCTGTCCGGCGGTGACCGTCAGACCAGGGGAGACAGATGTCGTAGGCTGTCTCCGATGGTTCGCAAGACTGGCAGGCGCGCTCGTGCGGTCGACGCGCCAGCGCCTGTCGACGAGGGTGAGCGGCTGCACCACCGCGTCTACGTCGTGCGCCTGGAGCACCCACGGCATCTCGACGTGCCCTGTTACTACGTCGGCATGACCGGGCTGTCGCCCGAAGAGCGGCTGGCCAACCACAAGGCCGGCATCAAGGGCGCTGGTGTCGTGCGCCGCTACGGCGTCGAGCTCGCCTACGAGTGGTTCGACGACATCCCGCCGATGACATTCGCCGATGCGGCCCTGTGCGAGCCGACGCTGGCCGACGAGCTTCGGGACCGCGGCTTCGTCGTCTTCGGACCGACCAACCGCATGTAGAATCCGCCGCATCGTGCGTTTCGACCGTCGTGCCTTCCTGGCGGGCCTGTCCGGCCTCGCCACGCTGCCCGTTCCGACGTTTGGCGCCACCGCCTGGAAGGCCGGCGTGGCCACCGTCGACATCACGCCGAAGAGTTCGCTCTGGATGGCGGGGTTCGCGGCCCGCACCGAGCCGTCGAAGGGCACGGCGCAGCCGCTGCACGCCAAGGCCCTCGCGTTCGAGGGACCGCGACGCCAACGGTTCGTCGTCGTCACGCTCGACCTGCTCGGCGTGACGACGGGGATGTCGCAGCGCATCGGTGCGGCCGTGGCGCGGCAGCACGGCATCCCGCGAGAACGCCTCGTGCTCGCGTCCAGTCACACGCACAGTGGTCCGGTCGTCGACACGCAGTTGCTCGTCGCCTACGACGTGACGCCGGCGCAGGTGCGCGACATCGAGGCGTATACCGCCGGCCTCGAGGCGCAGATCGTCGATGTCGTCGGCGCCGCCGTGAAGGCGCTGGCGCCGGCGACGTTCCACGCGGGGCACACGACCGCGACGTTCGGCGCCAATCGTCGGGTGCAGTACACGCCCGACGGGCCGAGCGACCCGCAGGTGCCGCTCCTGCGTGTCGCCATCGACGGCCAGCCGCGCGCGGTGCTCTTCAGCTACGCGTGTCACAACACGACGCTGCCGGCGACGCAGGTCGAGTGGCACGGCGACTACGCTGGTGTCGCGCAGGCCCGCATCGAGTCGGCCCGACCGGGACTGACCGCGCTGTTCATGACCGGTTGTGGCGCCGACATCAACCCGAAGCCACGCGGCACGCGCGAGATCGTCGACCAGCACGGAGCCGCCTTGGCACAGTCGGTCGTCGACGCCCTGTCGACGTTGAAGCCCGTGAGCGGGCCGACCCGCGCGGCGATGACCGCTGTCGAGCTGCCGTTCGAGGCGGCGCTCACGCCGGAGCAGTGGAAGACGCGCTTCGGCCTCGCAGATCCGTACGTCGAGCGCCACGCGCGGATGATGGCCGACGTGCGCGCGAAAGAGGGCACGCTCCCGACGTCGCAGGCGATCCCTCTGCAGGTGTGGCGCTTCGGGCGCGACCTCACGCTCGTCACGCTCGGCGGCGAGGTCGTCGTCGACTACGCGTTGCGGTTGCGACGCGACTACCCGAAGGACGAGGTGTGGCCGGTCGGGTACGCCAACGACGTCTTCGGCTACGTGCCGTCTGCACGGGTGTTGAAGGAAGGCGGCTACGAGGGCGGCGGGTCGCTGTTGTACTACGGCCGTCCCGGCCCCTTCGACACGACCGTCGAGGAACGCATCTTCAAGGCGCTCGACCGCCTGATCAGGAGCACGCGATGACGATGAATCCCTCCCGCCGCAGGTTCCTGGGCACGGTCGCCGCCGGCGGGGCCACGCTCGTGTCGCGTCCGTCCAACGCGGCGCAGGTGGCTGCACCGAGAGCGACGGCTGGTGCTGCGGCGCGGCCTGCCGTGCTCGGCGGACCGGCCGTACGTTCAGCAGCGTTCCCGAGTTGGCCGGTCAGGGACACCACGGAGGAACAGGCGCTGCTGTCCGTGGTCCGCAGCGGCCAGTGGTGGCGAGGCGGCGGCAAGCAGGTCGAAGCGTTCGAAGCGAAGTACGCCGCAGCCACCGGCACGCAGCACTGTCTCGCGACGGCCAACGGCACGTCGGCGCTCGTCACCGCACTCGGCGCGATGGGCATCGGCCCGAGCGACGAAGTGATCGTGCCGCCGTACACGTTCGTCGCCACGGTCAACGCGGTGATGGCGATGCACGCGCTGCCGGTGTTCGTCGACACCGACATCGAGACGTTCCAGATCGATGCGGGCAAGATTGCCGCCGCGATCACCGACCAGACGCGGCTGATTCTCCCGGTGCATCTCGGCGGATCGGTTGCCGACATGGACGCGATCATGGCTGTGGCCGGTCCGCGTCGCATCCCCGTGCTCGAGGACGCGTGCCAGTCGCACCTCGCGCAGTGGAAGGGGAAGCACGTCGGGTCGATTGGCACGGCCGGGTGCTTCTCGTTCCAGGCCAGCAAGAACCTGAACAGCGGTGAGGGCGGCGCCATCATCACCAACGATCGCACCATCCTCGAGAAAGCGTACGCTTACCACAATAACGGGAGGCCGCGAGCCGGATCGGACTTCTCGTACGGCGGCAGCGGTCTCAACCTGCGATTGACGGAGTTCCAGGCCGCCATACTGCTCGCGCAGATGGCGCGGCTCGAGACGCAGTCGAAGCAGCGCGAGAGCAATGCGTCGTACCTCACCGAGCAGCTCGGACGCATCCCGGGCATCACGCCGGCGAGGATGTATCCCGGCGTCACCCGCAACGCCTACCATCTGTACATGTTCCGGTACGACGCCGCGGCCTTCGGCGGATTGACTCGCACGGCCTTCCTCAAGGCCCTGCGGGCCGAGGGCATCCCCGCCAGCAGCGGCTACACGCCGCTGAACAAGGAGCCGTTCCTCGCCACCACGTTCGCCACGCCTGGTTACCAGCGGATCTACGGCGCGAAGACACTGACGGACTGGGTCGAACGGACCCGCACGCCCCAGAACGATCGTCTGTGCGACGAGGCGGTGTGGTTCACGCAGACCATGCTGCTCGGTCCGCGCGGCGACATGGATCAGATCGCCGACGCCGTCCGCAAGATCCAGCGGCACGCCGGCGACATCGCCCGCCTGTCCGACTGACGACGACGGTGGCCAACGCGGCGGTCGAGTTCCGGGACGTCGTCTTCGGCCACGCCGGCGGGCGACGCGTGCTCGACGGCTTCTCGCTGTCGATTGCCGCCGGCGAAGTCGTCGCCATCCTGGGACGCAGCGGCGCCGGCAAGTCGACGATTCTCCGGCTCGTCAACCGCATGCTGGAGCCGACGCGCGGCCATGTGCTCGTCGACGGCCGCGACACGCGCGAATGGGATCCGATTCGCCTGCGTCGGCGCATTGGCTATGTGCTGCAGGAAGGCGGCCTGTTTCCGCACCTCACGGTCGCCGACAACGTCGCCGTCGTCCCCACTCTCGAAGGCTGGCCAGCCGGTGCCGCGCAGTCCCGGGCCGCCGACCTGCTCGCCCTCGTTGGCCTGCCGCCCGGAGAGTTCGCCAACCGCTGGCCCGACCAGTTGTCGGGCGGACAGCGTCAGCGCGTGGGTGTGGCGCGCGCCCTGGCCGCCGATCCCCCCGTGCTGCTGATGGATGAACCGTTCGGCGCGCTCGATCCGATCACGCGCGCGGAACTGCAGCAGGAGACGGCGCGGCTGCAGCAGCAACTGGCCAAGACCGTCCTCCTCGTGACCCACGACGTCGAGGAAGCCCTACTCCTCGCCAACCGCATCTGCATCGTCGAGGAGGGGCGCCTGCAGGCCTGCGTCGACGCGGCCGCGTTCGACGCGGCTGACGATCCGGTCATCGCGGCCTTACGCGATGCGCGACTGCGACGGCCGCCTTCATGACCGTCCTCCGATTCTGGCTGGAGCATCGCAGTGAGCTGCTGTCGCTGACCGCGCAGCACCTCGCACTGGTCGGCATATCGGCGTTGTGTGCCGTGCTGATCGGTGTGCCGCTGGGGATCGCCGCGGCGCACCGGCCGCGCCTGCGCGGCGTCGTGATGGGCCTGGCCAGCACCGTCCAGACCATCCCGAGCCTGGCCATGTTCGGCTTCCTGCTGCCGCTGCCACTGCTCGGCGGCATCGGCCCGCGCACCGCGGTGCTGGCCCTGACGCTGTACGGGCTCCTGCCCATTCTGCGCACCACGACACTCGGCATCACGGGCATCGATCGATCCATTCGCGACGCCGGCATCGCTCTCGGAATGACGCCGCGCCAGTTGTTGTGGCAGGTGGAGTTTCCACTCGCCCTGCCCAGCATCGTCGCCGGCGTCCGGATTGCCGCGGTGGTGGCGGTGGGATCGGCGACGATCGCGGCTGCGGTCGGCGCCGGCGGCCTCGGCGAATACATCTACCGCGGCCTGTCGATGGTCGACTCGACGGTCATCCTGGCGGGCGCGATCCCGGCCGCGCTGCTGGCGCTGGCCGTCGACGGCGGCTTATGGCTGCTCGAGCGTCGGGTGCAACAGCGACGCGGCGCGCTCGGGAACTGGCGACGTCCCGCCGCACTCCTGGCACTCTGCGGCGCTCTCGGTCTCGGTGCGTGGGCCGTGTTCAGTCTCCGTTCGCGCGACGTCATCGTCGTCGGATCGAAGAACTTCGCCGAGCAGCTAGTCCTCGGTGAGGTCGTCGCTCAGGTGATCGAGCGTGACGCGGGCGTGCGGGTCGAGCGTCGCCTGAACCTGGGAGGCACGCTGATCTGCGAACAGGCGCTGCGTGCGGGCGACATCGACGTGTACGTCGAATACACCGGCACCGCGTTGACCGCAGTGTTCCACCAGCCGCTCGGCACCGACCGCGCCGATGTCACGACTCGCGTGCGCCAGCTCTATGCCGCGTCGGGCCGGACCATGCTCGCCCCGCTCGGCTTCGACAACACGTTCGCCATCCTCGTACGAGGCAGGGACGCGCGTGAGCGAGGCCTGCGCACCATTGACGATGCGGCACGGTACGCGGGGCGTTGGAGAGCCGCGTTCGGTTACGAGTTCCTCGATCGGCCGGACGGGTACGCCGGACTGGCGCGGGCCTACAGCCTGACGTTCGCCGCACCGCCGTCGGCGATGGACCTCTCGTTGACGTACCGGGCGCTCGCCAGCGGTCAGGTCGACCTGATTGCGGGCGACGCGACGTCGGGGCTCATTCGCGCGCTCGACCTCGTGCAACTGACGGACACCCGGCGGTACTTCCCGCCGTACGACGCAGTGCCCGTCATCCGGACCGAGACGTTGCGCCGGTATCCCGAGGCGCAGCGAGCGCTCGACGCGCTTGCCGGACGCCTGACGGTCGCGCACATGCGCGAGATGAACCATCGGGTGGAAGCACTGCGGCAGCAGCCGGCGGCCGTCGCCCGTGACTTCCTCGCAGGGCGAATCCCGCCGTCCTGAACGCTGGGACTGCCGGCGCACTGGCCTCGAGTCTTGCGGTTTCATTTCGAGGTCCGTCGTGTTGACATTTGAAACGCGGTCCGATTTACTCCCGACACCGCCGTGTCCCAATCATTGCTGCGCCGTGCCCTGATCGCACTTGCCTGGTCGTGCCTGCCGTCCCTTGCTGCGGCCGCCGATCTCGTCGACCTCTCCCGCGCCACCATCGTCGTTCGCCCGGACCCACGTCCGGCCGCCGAGAAAGCTGCGGCCGACGTGCTCGTCGAGGAATTGGGCCGGCGCCTGGGCACCACGCTGTCGATCGCGAAGGGCGCCTCGGATACGCCCGTGTCGATCGCCGTGGTCTCGGGCGTGGCGGCCGGTGAGGGGGCGGCGTGGGCCGGTGCCGACGCCGTCGTGCCGTCGCTGGCACCAGCGGCCCGTCGGCCCGAGGGGTATCAGGTGAGCGTCGAGCGTGTGGGTGCGCGCACGCGCGTCTGGGTGATCGGCGCGGACGGTCGCGGCGCGCTCTTCGGCGCCGGCGCGCTGCTGCGCGCGTTGCACTGGACACCAGGCGCGACCACGGGGACGCGAGGTATTCTCGCCGATCTCGCGATCTCGTCGTCGCCGGCCTACCCGATTCGCGGCCATCAACTCGGATACCGGCAGCACTCCAACACCTACGACGCCTGGGACGAGGCGCGCTACGACCGCCACATCCGCGAACTGGCGCTGTTCGGCGCCAACAGCATCGAGAACATCCCGCTGCAGGACACGCGGGTCAGCCCGCACTTCCCGGTGTCGCGCGAGGTGATGAACGTCGCGGTGAGCCGGATCTGTGCCCGCTACGAGCTTGATTACTGGATCTGGACCCCTGCCGACTACGACCTGGCCGACGTCCCGTTGCGCGCCTCGACACTCGATCGACTCGACGCGATGTTTGCGGCGATGCCGCGGCTGGACGCGGTGTTCGTGCCGGGCGGCGACCCTGGACACAACGCCGCCACCCTGGTCCTGCCGTACCTCGCCGACCTCGGCGCCCGCTTGCGGAAGCACCACCCGAACGCGCAGGTGTGGCTGTCGCTGCAGTGGTTCTCGAAGGACCAGATCGACTGGATCTATACGCAGGTCAACGGCAAGGACCTGCCCTGGTTCGGCGGCCTGGTGGCCGGGCCGAGCAGCCCCGGGCTGGCCGAAACCCGATCGAGGCTCGATCGACGGTATCGCCTGCGCGACTATCCGGACATCACGCACACCGTCCGGTCGCAGTACGTCGTGCCCGACTGGGATCCGGCCTACAACTTCACGCTTGGCCGCGAACCGATCAATCCACGTCCGGTGTTCTACTCGGCCCTCCACGATCGCATCGCGGCGCACACCGACGGCTTCATCAGCTACTCGGATGGCGTCAACGACGATGTGAACAAGGCGGTGTGGAGTGCCAAGGCATGGGCTCCGGAGCAGTCGCCGCGCACCATCCTGACCGAATACGCCCGTCTCTTCTTCGGCGCACCGGTGGCCGAGCGCGCCGCCGACGGCCTGCTGGCGCTCGAACGGAACTGGCAGGGTGACCTGGCGACCAACGGCAGCGTCGACGGTACGCTGAGCGCCTGGCAGCGCATCGAGAGCGAGTTCCCGCAGCTGGAACGCGAGTGGCGCTGGCAGCAGGCGATCTTCCGTGCGTACTACGACGCCTGGACGCGTCATCGCCTGCTTTCGGAAGTCGCGATCGAACGACAGGCCAACGCCGTGTTGCTGACGGCGCGCCAGGCCGGGGCGGCGGCCGTCGGTGGCCAGGCGAAGGCGATCCTCGCGTCGGCGGATCTCGCCGGTCCGCGCGACGCGTGGCACGATCGCCTCGAATCGCTCGGTGGCGCCCTGTTCCGGTCGATCGGGATGCAGCTCGATACACCGAACTACAAGGCCAGCGGGCGAGAGCGCGGCGCCGTGCTCGACTTCATCCGCTACCCGCTGAACAACCGGTGGTGGATGGAGGACGAGATCGACAAGGCCCTCGCGTTGCCGAACGAAGCGGCTCGTGTCGACCGATTGCTCACGATCGGCCGGTGGGAGACGCCGGGGCCGGGGAGCTTCTACGACGACATCGGTCACGTCGGCCGGTCGCCGCACGTGGTGCAGGCCGAGCCCTCGCTCGATTCACCCGGACTCCAGGTGGGACCGACACCGCACTTCACATGGGAGCAGGAAGGTCGTACACGCACCCGCCAGACCTGGCTCACCAGCCTGCGCTGGCCGCTGGCCCTGGCCTATGACACGGTCGACCGTCAGGCCGCCTACACGCTGCGCCTCAACGGCAACGGCGACATCAAGGTGCGCATCAATGGCGAACAGGTGACGGCGCGGAAGTACGGCACGGTGCTCGGAGAACCCAAGGAATACGTGGTACCGGCCACTGCCGTGCAGTCGGGACGCGTGCGCGTGACCTTCGACGAGATCGACGAGAGCGATCGC
>DATJTM010000659.1:0-2054 GCA_035503395.1 Luteitalea sp. | reverse complement strand
CTGCGGCGCGTCCGCATCGTCGGCTTCCGGCGCGTCCTGCGCTGGTTCCTCGGGCTCCTCCGGCTTCACGGGTTCCTGTGGCCGCTCCTGCTCTGGCGGCTGTGGTGCGGGTTCCTGTGCGCGCACGGCGGCCGGCGCGCTCACGGTGAAGACGACGCCGGCGAGCAACGCGACGATCAGGCGCGTCATCGGGCCAGCCCCAGGCCGCGCAGCGTGGCGCGGGCATCGACGAGGCCGAAGCCGTATTCGTTGTCGCGCCCGGTAGTGCCTCGGTCGCGGGCGAACTGCCTGATCGCCGCTTCGATCGCGGCCGGCGACCGCACACCCTGTGAGTAGAGCAGGGCGGCGAGACCAGCGACGTGTGGCGCGGCCATCGACGTGCCCTGGTAACCGTCGTCGACGAGTGCGTCGAAGCGCGGTGCGCGCTGGTTCAGCGACAGGCCATTGGCGCGGTAGGTCTGCTGCCACACGAGGCCCGCCGATCCGCCCTGACGCGAGTTGCCGCCGGGCGCGGTGATCTCGACGTAGTCGCCGGTGCTCGAGTAGTACGCGCGATTGAGGTCCTGGCCGACGGCGCCCACCGCCATCGCGCCATTCAGTTCGCGCGCGTAAGCCGCCGGATACGAAATCGGATTGCCGTCGTCGAACTCGTTGCCGGCTGCCAGCGCGATGAAGGCGCCGCGGGATACGGCGTACTGCAACGCCGCCTGCGTGGCCTGTGACGGGCTGGTGCCGCCGAGGCTCATGTTGATCACCCTGGCGCCGTTGTCGGCTGCGTAGCGCACGGCGCGCGCTTCCTCGGACGTGAAGCAGACGCCGCCCGAGAACACCGGCGGCAATGTCGACACGCCGTCGGTCGCGAGCAGGAACAGGATCTCCCATTCACCGGCACAGATCTTCAACGGCATCACGCGCGCGTTGAAGGCGACGCCGACGCCGCTCTCGCTGTTGGCCAGCTGCGCGAGCGTGCCGGTGACGTGCGTGCCGTGGCCGTCCATGTCGTACGGGATGTCGTCCTCGTACAGGAAGTCGTACGGCGCGACCAGGCGGCCGGTGGAGGCGATGTCGGTGCTCCGCGTGAACGGCACGTCGACGATCTGCAGGCGTCCCTGGAAGAAACGTGGGAACTGCAGCACGTCGTTGGCCATCGCCAACCCGGAGTCGAGCACGGCGACGATGACGTCGCGGGCGCCGTCGTTGATGTCCCAGGCGCGCTCGAGATTCATCGCGCGCATGTGCCATTGCCGCGTGTAGGCCGGGTCGGTCGGCGTGAGCGACATGCCATGGAAGGTGTCGGCTTCCGCATACTCGACCTCGGGACGCGCCTCGAGCGCGGCGGCGGCCGCGCGCACGTCGGTCTCGAGCGGCACCTCGAGCACGGTGAAGTCCGTGTACGGATCACCGCCGCGCAACTGGCCCTGCACGCCGGGCAGCGCGGCCACCACGGCCGACGTCTGTGCTGCGGTGGGCAGGCCGGTCCGGAACTTCACCAGCACGCGGCCCGGCAGGTAGTCGGTGCCGAGACGGGCCGCGGCCCGCAGGCGCGACGCCAGATCGGCGCGCGGGCTGCGGGTGAACATCGGTTCCTGCGCGGAGAGGACGAGGCCGAGCGCGGTGACCACCACCACGCCCATCGCGATCACGCTGCGTCGCACGGGGTTCACTTTCACCCCGTGCCCCGGCCGGCGGCATTGCCGGCGCGGTGCTCGAAGTCGGGGCCGTCGGCCATTGTCGGCGTCGGCCCGCGACAGGGTCAAGGCGCCGGCGAGCGGAGCGATGCCGCAGCTGGACCGTTGGGCGCGGGGAGTGCACCGAGGCTGTCGAAGGCTTCGAGCCGCGCCGTGCCCTCGCTGGCCGCCACCGTGATTCCCAGCGTGCGTGCCAGCGTTGGGGCGACGTCGGCCGGGCTCGACGGCGTGGTGTAGCGACCGGGTTTCACGCCGCGTCCGAAGAACACCAGCGGCACGCGCTGGTCGTAGCCGTACGGCGTGCCGTGCGTCGACGTGATCTGGTAAGGGAACCAGTACGGATCGGCGATGACGACGAGGTCGCCG
>DATJTM010000658.1:0-7006 GCA_035503395.1 Luteitalea sp. | reverse complement strand
GAATGGTGGAGGCGGCGGGAGTCGAACCCGCGTCCGAAGGCACATCCCCGCAGAACTCTACGTGCGTGTCCGCTCTTGTAATCTCACTGCGCAGGCTCGAAGAGCGACGAGAAAAACCTGACAGCCAGTCCCGGTAAGTCTCGCCCCCACACGCCGAGACGCCACGTGGGGGCCAGCCCTCTAAATGGCGCGTCGTCCCCGGTCGAGGGCGCTCTGGAGCGACGCGTCGCCGTTAATTAAGCGGCGAGTGCAAGCTGCGGTTCCGCAGTTACATTTGGTTTCCGAACGGTTTAACGAGGAAGCTCGGAGTCCTCGGCACGCATCCCACGGTTCCACACCCCCGTCGAAGCCGTGACGCCCCCCTGGGAGTTCCGCCGCGAGGCCAAGCGTCCGTTCGCTCCGGCCGGGAGGCCGACGCGCCCGAGACGCCTTTGCAGGCCCGCGACGCTCGCCGTGCCGACGCCGCAACCCGATTGCACATTCGGCAATGCGAGGAGTGACGCCCGAACGACGATATTGACAGTCTACGTGGCGACCGCGCCGGCGTCAATGCGATTTATCGCTGATTCCTGGCGCTTTTCGCGCCTTGACGAGGTGGTATGGGCCTCGCATAATCCCCGCACGGCCAGCCAGTCGCGCGTGGGGCAAGACGCTCGCCACCCAGGACGATCATGCCGTTCGAGACCCGCATCACCGAGGCCGCCCAGTCCGCCGTCCGTCGTCTGGACGAAGCGCTCCGGACCCGGCTCGCGACCCTCGAGGACGAACTCCGCGCCGCCGCGTCCGAAGCCGCAACAGAGGCGACCGCGAGTCACGCCGAGGCCATCGCCGCGCTCGACACGCAGCTGACCACCCTCAAGGACGAGCTCGCCAGCCGGGCCGCCGAACTGTCGTCGCTGAAGTCGGAACTCGACGTTCGCGATCAGCGCTTCCTCGAGATCGAGGAGCAGCGCGCCCAGGACCGCGAGAGTCAGGCGCTGGCCGTGACCCAACTGCGTCAGGAGGCCGATGCGGCCCTCGGCGAGGCGGAACGTGCCCTGGCCGAAGCCGTCCGTCAGGCACAACTCCACGACGACCAGCGTGAACAGCACCGCGCCGCACTTGCCGAAGTCACAGCGGCCAGCGACGGCGGCGGCGCCGAACGCGTCCAGAAACTGGCGTCGGCCGTCAGCGCGATGGACCAGGCCACGACGCTGAGCGAGGTGCTCGACGCCCTCAGCGACGGCCTGCTGCCGCAGGTGCCGCGCAGCGCCGTCCTGGTGTTCCAGCAGGACCGCGCCCGTATCTGGCGCCGCAGCGGCTTCCCGGCCGACGCGCCCGGTCTCGGCACCGAACTCCACCTCCCGGACTACGTCGACCTCAAGGCGATTGTCGACAGCGCCGCCCCCGCCATCGTCGACGGCCAGGACGATGCGGGACCGGTGCTGGGACTCGCCGCCCTGCCGTCTGGACGCCAGGGCCTGGCGGTGCCTGTGGCGATTGGCGGCCAGTCTGCAGCGCTGGTGTACGCCGACGGTGGCGACGATGGTGTGCTGCCGGCCGGGTGGGCGGATGTCGTCGAAGTGCTCGCGCGGCATGCGGCGCGGTGTCTCGAAACCCTCACCGCCATGCGCGCCGCAGGGTACGCCCGCGCGCAACGCGCGGCTGTCGTCGTGCCGATGCCGCCGCACCTGCGCGTGGTGCAGCGCCCCGTGCTCGACACGCCGATGGGCGACGCACTGGACCAGGCGCGTCGCGTGGCACGACTGCTCGTCTCGGAGATTCGTCTCAACCGCGAGGCCGACGTGATGGAGGGCAGGGCACAGGGTGACCTCGGGGCCCGGTTGTCCGACGACATCGATCGCGCCCGCCGGACGTATCAGCAGCGCGTGAACGATGCGCTGCCCGGCCGCGATGCGTTGTTCGACGAAGAGGTGCTGCGTACGCTGGCCAACGGCGATGCGGCCCTGCTCAAGACCGGCTCGTAACCAACGCCGCATCACTCGCGGCCGCATCCGTCGTAGAGTGCAGAGATGACGACGTCCCGCCGTGTCCCGCTGCTTCGCGCCCGTCGAGCCACGGTGTGGGTCGCGACGGCTGGGCTCGCGGTGGGACTGGCCACGATGTTCGCCACCGGCGCGCGGTCGACACGCGTCTCGCTCACGCCGCAGGCAGCACAGCGCCTGGCCCCCACGGCGCATCCGCCGGTCCCAAGCTCGATCGATGAGGCGTGGCTGGTGGGCACCAACGCCGATCGTCAGAAGATCGCCCAGCGTCCCGGCGTGCGGGCCTTGCGCGCCGCGTCCCAGGCGGCGCGTGCCAATCGCTACGCCGACGTCACGGCTGCGCTGCAGGATGTGTCGCTGGCGGGCACGCCACTCGAACCGTACGCCGAGTACTACGCTGGCCTCGCCGACCTGCGGCAGCGACGCGCCGCACCGGCGCGCACGCGCCTTCGCGCCTTGCGCTCGTCGCTCAGCGCCGGTCGTCTTCGTCAACTCGCCTTGTCGGCCGAAGCGGAGGCCGCACTCAGCCTCGGTGACGCGGCGGCCGCGGCGTCGCTGCTCGAGGAGTTGTACCCGAGCCTCACCGGCAATCGCGACGTGGTCCTCGATCAGTGGGCGACCGCCGTGCGTGCCGCTGGACGGGCCGACGATGCGGTGAAGCTGTGGCTGCGCCTGTACTACGAGTTCCCGACGAGCGAGCTGGCACTACCTGCGCTTCGCCAGGCCGAAACCACGCTGCAGGCCGCGGCAGTGGGGACGCCGGACAGCTTCAACCGCGACATGACGCGCGCCGAGGCGTTGCTGGCCGCCGGCCGCACGGCTGACGCCGACGCCGCGTTGGCGCGGCTGGAGACCGGTCTCGCGGGCAGTCGCGATGCGGCCGAAGCGCAGGCACGTCGCGACCGTGTGCAACTTCGTCGCGCACAGGCCGCCTGCACGCTCGGGCGCTGCGCGGCGGCGGTCACGCCGCTCACTGACCTCGCCGACCGCAAGGTCGGCAGCGGTGAGGCGGACTACCTGCTCGCGACCGCACTCCGACAGCTCGGACGCGCCGATGACTATCGCTTGGTGATCGATCGGCTGGCGGCCGTGGCTCCAGGAGGCCCGTCCGATCCGTGGGTCGAGCGGACGCTCAACGAATACGGCACGCACCTGATCAAGACCGGCAACGACACCGAAGCGGCCTCGCTGTTCCGCACGTTGTTCGATCGCAATGCGGGCGGGCGCTATGGCGAGCGCGCCGCGTGGAAGTACGGGTGGTGGGCGTATCGGCAGGGACAGTTCGCCGAGACCACGCGCGTGTTCGACACGGCGGCCGCGAGCATCCCCCGCGCCAACACGCGTCCTGCCTGGCTGTACTGGTCTGGCCGCGCCCGCGAGCGCATGGGCGAGCGCGACGGCGCGACACGGCGGCTCACGCTGGCGGCGGTCGACTATCTGCACTCGTACTACGGCCGCCTGGCCTCGGAGGCGTTGACCCGGCTCGGGGCACCGTTGCCGACGACCACGGATGCGCCGGTCACCGACCTGGTCGTGTCCACGGCGCTCGACAGCGGAGGAGCCGAACCGGACGGTCCGGCCGACGTCGCCAGTGACGTGGCGCTCGGCGACACCGGCACGCTGGCCGCGCGCGACCTGCCGCCGACCTCCGAAATGATCTCGTGGCTCGTCTCGGCCGGCCTCTACGACGAAGCGATCGCCGAGATGCGCCACGCCCAGCGCGCCCACGGACGCAGCGCGCGCCTCGACGCCACGCTCGCCTGGGTCTACCGAGCGCAGGGCGAGAACCGCCCGGCGATCAACACGATGCGCCAGGCGTACCCGCAGTACCTGTCGGTGCAGGGCGACGCACTCCCGCGCGAGATTCAGGAAGTGATCTTCCCGATTGACTACGTGCCGCTCATCAAGCGGTACTCGGCCGAGCACCACCTCGATCCTTTCATCGTCGCGGCGCTGATCGGCCAGGAGTCGTCGTACGTGGCCGACGTGCGATCGCCCGCGAACGCGTGGGGCCTGATGCAGATCCTGCCGTCGACCGGCGCGCGGCTCGCCCGCGTCGATGGCGTTCGCCGGTTCCGCACGACGATGCTGACCGACCCGGAGACGAACGTCCGCCTCGGCACGCGCCACTTCGCCCGTCTGGTGCAGCAACTCGGTGGTGTGCCGTTCGCGCTGGCGGGCTACAACGCCGGCGAGAATCGCGTGATCCGCTGGAAAGCCGAGCGCGGCCCACTCGAGCAGGCCGAGTTCATCGACGACATCCCGTACCCTGAAACGCAGATGTACGTGAAGAAGATCCTCGGGACCGCCGTTGACTACCGTCGCCTCTACGGCGATCGTCTCGGCGAGTAACTGGCCAGCCAGTCGGCGCGGCAACCTCCGCCACTCCTGCGACGTGCGCTTGCATGGGCTGGCGCGGCACGACACAATCGGCCGCGTGGCTCAGACGTATACCGCCCAGTCCCCGTCGTGGACCCTGCCCGCGCTGCGACCGCGCGCGCTGACCATCCAGTTCGGTCTCGTGCTGGCCGCGGCCTGGCTGCTGCCAGCCGCCATCCACGCGCTCGGCCTGCCGGTGCGGCAGTTGCTGCCGATGCACTGGCCGGCGATCCTCGCGGGGCTCGTTTATGGGTGGCGGTCGGGCGCCGTCATCGGCCTGCTCTCGCCCATCGTCAGCTACGCCATCGCGGGGATGCCGAGGCCGGCCGTCCTGCCGTCGATGACGTTCGAACTGGCCGCGTACGGCGCGATCGCCGGACTGATGGTCGAGGTCCTGCGTCGCAACCGCTTCGAAGCCGCAGTCGCGTCAGTGATCGGCGGTCGCCTCGTGTTCCTCGCGGTCATGCTGGCGACGGGGGCGATCGCGACGCCGTTCGGCACGTACCTGCAGGCGGCGATGGTGCCGGGCCTGCCGGCCGCGGTCGCGCAGGCAGTACTGCTACCGTTGCTCGCGAAGTACTGGGTGAAGCGCGAACAGGGCAACTGACAGGCAGCCTACAGGCCTACGGCCTACAGCCTGCCTGTGTACGGGCTACCTGACGGGCGCCTCAGAGAGGCGCTACCTGCACGTCTGGCACCACCCCCACGTTTGATACCAGTCACTCGCTAGACGCCGAAGGCGGCGAGCAGGCGGGTTTCTGCGGCGGCGAGGGTCTCGTCCTTCTTGCAGAAACAGAAGCGCAGGCAGTCGCGGCCGCCGCTGCCGTTGCGGTAGAAGCTGCTGCCCGGCACCGCCGCCACACCGATCTCGGCGGCCAGCCATCGCGCCACCGTCACATCGTCATCACTGACCGGCCCCCGGCCCTTCGCGTGAATCCGCCGGAGTGGCTCGCGCGTGTCCGTCATGACGTAGTAGGCGCCGGCTGGGGAACGCGGCTCGAAGCCACACGCCTCGAGCATGGCGACGCAGCGCTGGCGTCGCGCGTCGTAGTGCGCGGCCAGCGATGTGAAGTACGCATCGGGCAACGCGAGTGCGTATGCGGCGGCCTCCTGCAGTGGCGCCGGTGCGCCCACGGTGAGGAAGTCGTGCACCTTCCTGATGGCGCCGGCGAGATGCGGCGGGGCGATGGCCCAGCCGACGCGCCAGCCGGTCACGCTGAACGACTTGGACAGGCTGCTGATCGTCACCGTGCGATCGGCCATGTCGGGCAGCGTGCACAACGGCACATGCCTGGCCTCGCCGTACGTGATGAACTCGTAGATCTCGTCGGTGATCGCCAGCAGGTCGTGCTCGAGACAGAGCGACGCGATCAGCGCGAGTTCGTCGCGGGTGAAGACCTTGCCCGTCGGGTTGTGCGGCGAGTTGACGATGATGGCGCGCGTGCGCGGCGTGACGGCGGCGCGCAGTTCGTCCGGGTCGATCGACCAGTCGGGTTCGTGCAGGCGCACGTATCGCGGCGTAGCGCCCGAGAGGATCGCGTCGGGACCGTAGTTCTCGTAGTACGGTTCGAAGACGATCACTTCGTCTCCCGGGTCGACGGTCGCCATCAGCGTCGCGATCATCGCTTCGGTGGATCCGCAACACACCGTCACCTGCTCGTCCGGCAGGATTGCGCAGCCGTAATGTCGACTCATGTGCGCGGCGATGGCGGTGCGCAATGCCGGCGCGCCCCATGTCACCGCATACTGATTGACGTCCTCGTCCACGGCCCGCATCGCCGCCGCCTTCACATCGTCGGGCGCCGGGAAATCGGGAAAGCCTTGCGACAGGTTGACGGCGCCATGGCTCAGCGCCACGCGTGTCATCTCGCGAATCACCGATTCAGTGAACTGCGACGCTTTCTCGGACGGTCTGGGCATGCGTGTCAGTGAGCGCTGGGAGTGGACGTTGGTGGCAGCAGCGGCGCCATCATCGCGCAGGTGGGGGTTGGTTGGCACGCGCGGCGATCGCGTAGATACGACGACGCGCGTCGACGGCCACGAGTCTCACGTTCGCCCGCTGCTGCAGGTCGGCAACGGCCCCAGGCATCTGCTCGATGTCGACGACGACGTGCGTGACACCAACGCGGCGCAAGGCGTCGAGGGCCTCCTGGGCGGGGAACGACGCGAACGCGAGGTAGTGCTCGACGTACGACCGCGGGATGTAGCCCGAGTACCCGTTGACGAGCGGTCGCCAATGACGGGTGGACGCCTGCACCGCGCGCGCGTTGACGGTGATGCGGGCCGGTTCGGGAAACGGGAACTCGGCGACGACGGCCTCGGGGGATTGCGCGAGGGCCGCATAGATCGGCGGCACGCCCTCGAACTCGACGAACGCCATCGGCGCCCGGGCGTTCTCCGCGTTGACGACGACGACCGCGGCCACCCCGACGATCTGCGCGGCTCGTGAGCGTCCGGCCGCGAGCCATCCTGCGCGGAGGGAAGCGAGCCCGAACGCCGCGAGGACGCCGGTGGCCAGCAGTGGCAGCAGCACGAATCGCGCGACTGCTCGGATGCCCTGCAACACGGGCACGACGTCGTAGAGGAGCGAGTAGCCGGGGAGGGCAGGACCGAAAGACAACGCTGCGCCCACGAGGCCGGTG
>DATJTM010000657.1:0-7572 GCA_035503395.1 Luteitalea sp. | reverse complement strand
TTCGAGCCTGAGCGCGCGGCCGGAGGCTGCGCGCGACGCCTGAAGATGGCGCGTCGACCGCGACGAGCGACAGCGAGGAGTGGTCGGGGCGACAGGATTCGAACCTGCGACTTCTCGCTCCCAAAGCGAGCGCTCTACCAGGCTGAGCTACGCCCCGACCGGGCCTTCGATCCTACTACAGGGATCCGGGCCCGATCGGGGCGTTCGCGGGGAGGAGGGGAGAGCCCGCCCCGCGCGAGACGTGCCGGCCTACTTCTCGGGGCCGACCTTGATCCGGTTGGCGACGCTCTTGACGCCCTCGGTGGCCTTGGCAATCGCCTCGGCTCGCGCCACGCCGGCCCGGGTCTTGGCCGTGCCGGTCAGCGTGACCACGCCACGGTTGGTGTCGACGTCGATGTCGCTGTCATCCAGCGCGTCCTCGTCGATGTACTGGGCGTAGATCTTCGACGTCAGCCAGCCATCGGTGACCGCATTGCCGGCACCGCGACCCGCTTCCTTGGCCTCACGCGCGCCTTCGCGCGCCGCGGCGCCAGCCTTGCCGGCAGCTTCACGGGTGTCGTGATCGCCCGTCGCCGGCGCCACGCGCAAGCGATCGCTGACGCTCTTGACGCCGTCGGTCGCCTTGGCAATCGCCACCGCGCGGCTGCGGCCGGCCGCAGTCACGACCGTCCCGTTCAACGTCACGACGCCAGCCTTGGTGTCGACGTCGATGTCACTGTCTTCCAGCGCATCTTCGGGGATGAACTGCGAATGCACCTTCATCGTGATCCACGAGTCGGTGATCGCGTTCCCGGTCTTGCGCGTCGCGTCGCGCGCCTCCTGCTTGGCCTCGCGCGCTTCCTGTGCCGTCTCGGCCTTCGCCTCGCGGGCCTTGCGTTCAGTGGTGCTCTGCGCACCGGCCGCCGTGGCCATCAGCAACACCGCGCACACAGGCACGGCGCAGCGGAAGAGTTGGGTTCCCGTGTTCATGAGCTGCAACCTCCAGTGCGTGACGTCACTGCGAGATGCGTGCCCACTTGGCGCGTTCAGGCGGCAACAACCGGATTCCCGAACAAAATCGAGCGATCTGGTGGTCAGCTGATGCCACACGGCGAATCAGCCACCCGTCGCCGGACTGCTCGAGTGCGAAACGCCAGGTGCCACGGCGGAGCCGGGTGGAGTGATCGCCAACGCGCGGACGGTAACGCAACGTTCCTCGACACGTCCCGGCGGCCTGTAGTCCGCTGCCGGAGACGGTGCAGCCATGCAACCAGAGCCGTTGCTCCCGCATGGCCGTGAAGCCGCGGGTCAGCTCGTCGTGATTGGCCGACGGCCAGACGGCCGAGGTGGCACTGGCATCCATCCGCGAGAACGCCGCTTCGTACTTGCGAAGCGTCTTCAGCACCTGGCGTGTCCTCGGATCGCGATGGACGGGCGCGGCGCGCACGGCACGCGCGGGCGTGACGGCAACGGGCGTCGCAGCCGCGGTGATGTCGATGGGCGTGGCGTCCTTGGCTCGCGATGTCGTCGACTCCGCGCGGGCGGCGTCGCCATCCGTGAGCGGTTCGCCCGATGCGATCGGCGACGTCGCCAGTGCCGGCGCCACGGTCGCGGCCTCGGCCGCTCGCGCAATCCCGACGATCGGCCGGCGGCCGTCATCGATCCCGGGCAGCGCGGCTCCCACGAGCATCCCGGCGGCGAGCAGCGTGAGTTGCTGCAAGGTGATGGGCCGCCGCCGACTGCCTCGCGCGGGCGCGATCGCACCGCTGGACGCCGCTGCCGTGACACGTGATGCCGAGCGAGCGGTGGGTGCGACGGCTGGCTGGCCCACCTGCATGACCGACATCGCCGAGAGATCGCCCGGCGAGGGGGGCCATTCGAATGTCTGCGACGGGTCGCGGGGCGGGGTCCTGGACACAAACACCTCCAGCGTGATGCCCCGATGTCCTGCAAGTCGTACACCGACGCCGTCTGTCGGCAGTGTCGCGATCTGCCGCGGTTCGTGGTGTTTCTGCCGCGTGCGGCGTCATGCGTCTGTTCATCATGACGACACCTGCGACGACTGTTGTCCGCACGTGCCTCCACGTCACGTGACTCTCCGCGGATAGCAGCATCATTCAGCCGATTGTTCGAGCCTCGCGGCGGTGCTGCCGCGCGCGCCGCCGGAGCGCTACTCTGGCGAAGGGCGTTCGTCCCCGCACCATGCACACCGCCACGCTGCCGCAGCCGGGCACCGACGCCGAAGAGTCGCGTCGCAAGGACTACAGCCTCGTCGGCCGCGACACCACGCTCGCGATCGAGCGCGGACTGGCCGAGGCCGACTGGTACGTGTCGCCCGTGCCGAAGGACGTGCTGCGCGAACTACTCGAGCGCCGCGACGGCCCCGCGATTCGCGACACGCTGCTGTACTTCGGGCTGATCGGTGCGAGCGGCTACGCCACGTGGCTGCTGTGGGGATCGTGGTGGGCCGTGCTGCCGATGATGGTGTACGGCGTGCTCTACGCCTCGGCGTCCGACGCGCGCTGGCACGAAGCCGGCCACGGCACCGCGTTCCGCACCGACTGGCTCAACAACGCGCTGTACGAGATCGCCTCGTTCATGGTGCTGCGGGAGTCAATCGCGTGGCGGTGGAGCCACACCCGCCACCACAGCGACACCATCATCGTCGGTCGCGACCCCGAGATCGCCGTGCCGCGCCCGCCGAACCTGCGGGCGATGTTCCTGAAGTGCTTCAACTACCGCGCCTTCCGCCGCTTCGTCGTGAACGTCGGGCAGCACTGCCTCGGCCGCGTCACGGCCGAAGAGGCGACGTTCATCCCGCGCTCGGAGTATGCGCGCCTGTTCCGGCGCGCCCGGATCTACGCCGCGATCGTGCTGTCGATGGTCGGGCTCTGCGTGTACTACGGCACCTGGCTACCGTTCGTGTTCGTGCTCGGCCCGAACCTGTATGGCGCGTGGCTGATGCCCGTGTACGGCTGGACGCAACACACCGGCCTGGCCGAGAACGTGCTCGACCACCGGCTGAACTGCCGCACCATCCTGATGAATCCGGTACACCGGTTCCTGTACTGGAACATGAACTACCACCTGGAACATCACATGTTCCCGATGGTGCCGTTCCATCAGCTGCCGCGCCTGCATGCGATCGTCAGGCACGATTGCCCCGAGCCGTATCCGAGCCTGTGGGCCGCCTATCGCGAGATCGTCCCGACCGTCCTGCGCCAGATCAGCGACCCCGGCTTCTTCGTGCGTCGCCGCCTCCCGGCGACGGCCCGTCCGGTCGGCACGCGCCCGTCGGTGGCAGCGGTGGCACCGAGCGACCGTCAGGTCGTCGACGGCTGGCTCGACATCGGTGCCGCGACGATGCTGGCGGCGGAGGACGTGCTGCGCGTCGACCACGACCATCACACGTTTGCCGTCTACCGGACCGCGCGCGGCACGGTGCACGCCACCGACGGCATGTGCACGCACGGCAACACGCACCTGGCCGACGGCATGGTGACCGGGACGGTCGTCGAGTGCCCGAAGCACAACGGCCGGTTCGACGTCACGACCGGAGAGCCGCGACGCCTGCCCGCCTGCGTCGCGTTGCGCACGCATCGCGTCCGCGAGCACGAGGGTCGCCTGCTGCTCGACGTCTCGCGCGCCGCGCTGCCCACGCAGCCGGAACGCACGCACACGTTCCGCGTCGTCAGCAATCGCACCGTCACGCCGTTCGTGAAGGAGTTGGTGCTCGCTCCGGTAGAACACGACCGGGTTCCGGGTCCGGGGTACCGGGTACCGGTGGGTGCCGCGAAGGCTGAAGGCCGAACGACGAAGGCCGTGGGGGCGCTGTCGTATCTGCCTGGCCAGTACATGCAGCTCCATGTGCCGGCGTACGGCGAACTGCGACTGGCCGATGTGGCGATCGACGAGCCGCACGCGGCGGTGTGGCGCTCACACCATCTGTTCGACCTGCGCGTCAGCAACGCGCTGGAACTGAATCGCAACTACTCGATCGCCGCCAATCCGTCAGTGGATGGCGACGTGTTGCGCTTCAACGTCCGCATCGCCACGCCGCCGACCGGCCAGGACTGCGACGCCGGCGCCGGTTCGTCGTGGGTGTGGCGTCTCGCGCCCGGCGATCCCGTGACCGCGACCGGCCCCTTCGGCGGCTTCCTCGTGCGAGACGACGAGCGTGAGCTCGTGTACGTGGGCGGCGGGGCAGGCATGGCGCCGATTCGCGCGCACCTGTCGTATCTGCTGGAGACGCTGGGCACCGGCCGACCCGTGTCCTACTGGTACGGCGCACGCTCGCGACAGGAGATCTTCTACGACGACTACTTCCGCGACCTCGAGCGGCGATTCCCTAACTTCCGCTTCCGGGTCGCGCTGTCGTCACCGCTGCCGGACGATGAATGGGACGGACCCACCGGGTTCATCCACGAGGTCCTGCGTCGCGAGCATCTGCACCGCCATCCCCGACCGGCGGCTGCGGCGTATTTTCTCTGCGGGCCGCCGCTGATGGTGCAGGCGGTGCGCGACATGCTGCACGACGAATTCGGTGTGGCCTCCGCCGACATCGTCGCCGACGAGTTCTGACCGGCCTCCCTTCGCCGTTCGGCTTCGGCGCGCCAGGGCCGGCCGCCGGTCCGGCTCGCGACGCCCTGGGCCGTCTCGCAACAATCCGCTGACGCGTCCCGGCAGGCAGCGACATCCTCGGGCCATGCACCTACGAGTCCGCCCGCTTGCCCTGGCGCTTGCCGCCGTCTTCACGCTGATCTCGACGCCGTCAGTGCTCGCGCAGGCACCGGCCACACCTGTCACCGTCTACTTCGACCGTGCGCACGGAGAAGGCCCGGTGCCCGCACGGATGCCTGTGCTCAGCACGCGCCTGGGCATGACGCTCGAGGAGAAGACCGGGACGATCGACGCCGCCGCGCTGCGGGGGCACCGCATCGTGTACCTGCGCGCGCCGGCCAACGAGTTCACCGAGCCCGAGCGGACCGCCATCGTCGAGTACGTCAAGAGCGGCGGTTCCTTGCTGCTCGTGGTCGACGAAGAACAGCGCCAGAAGCTGGCGGTGACGCGCGTCAACGACGTGATCGCGCCGTTCGGGCTGTCGCTCACCGGGGACACGCCGTATCTGCACAACACCGGCGCCGTGAGCCGGGCCGGCGACGTCACGAAGGGCGCCTACGAGTTGCCGTACAGCGGCGGCCGCGCCATCAACGGCGGCACGGCGTTCGCGTGGCAGCTCGATGCCGACGGCAAGCCGGCCCAGCCCTTCGCCGCCTACGTCGCGGTGCCCGGAGGTGGCCGCGTGGTCGCGATGGCCGAAGGCATGGCCAGCCTGCTCCTGGGCACTCCCGAGGGCAAGCGTCTGACCGGCCCGCCCCGCGATGCCGTCAACACTGTCTACTGGGGCAAGGACAGCGAAGCGTTCATGGTCGACGTCTTCAGCTGGCTCCTGCGGAGGTGACGGCGCCGCTGACAGTCGGACGCGCCGGCGGCGCGTCCCTACCTAACACGAGATAGGTAGGCACGGCTCGCCGAGCCGTCCGTGATCGTGTGATGACGGCGCGTGTCGCGCAGGTGTAGCCGCCGCACTTGTCCGGCGGTCGTGGAGGCGCTGAGCGTCGGACAAAGTCCGACGCCTACGCACGAAGAACGGGAGTTCGAAGAGATGAAGTTCGGAGCCTGAAGGCCCAAGGCCCAAGGCCCAAGGCCGAGGGCTGACGGTCGGCTACAGTGATTGCCCGAGGCGCGCTTCGAGGTGGGCGCGATACGTGCGGCTCAGGCGCACGCGCGCGCCGCTGGCCATGAGGATGTCGAACTCGCCGTGGGTGAGGGGCTCGAGGCGCGCGATGCGTTCGAGGTTGACGATGGCCGACCGATGGACGCGGACGAAGCGTTTCGGATCGAGCTTCGATTCGAGCTCGCTCAAGGCCATCCGGTGCAGCACTTCGCGTCCGCCGACGTGCAGGGTCACGTACACGCCCGTCGCCTGGACCCACTCGATCGCCTGTGTGCCGAGCAGGCGCGTGCTGCCGCCGCTCTTGATGACGAGCCGCTCGAGGGACCGATCGTCCTGCGTGAGGAGCCGCTCGAGCCGATCGCCGAACGACCGTGACGACCGCTCCTCGAGGCGCGTGCGGGCCCGCTGCATCGTGGCCTCGAAGCGTTCGTCGCTGAACGGCTTGAGCAGGTAGTCGAGGGCGTTGGCCTCGAACGCCTGGATGGCGTGCTGGTCGTAGGCGGTGACGAAGACGGTGAGCGGCATGGCGTCGGCGCCGATGGTGGCCACCACGCCGAGACCATCCAGTTCCGGCATCTGGACGTCCAGGAACAGCAGGTCCGGTGAGAGGCGCTCGATCGCGTCGACCGCGAGGAGGCCGTCGCTGGCTTCGTGGATCTCGACACCGCTCTCGCGGCGCAGCAGGTCGATGACTCGCCGGCGAGCGGGTGCCTCGTCGTCGACGACGAGCGCCGTGATCGTGCGACGGACGGCATCAGGCACGCAGCGCCTCGCGGACAGGCGTGCCGGCCGCCATCCGGAGCGGCACGCGCATGATGACGACGGTGCCACCGCCGGCGCGGGGCACCACGTCGAAGTGATGCGGCTCGTCCTGATAGAGGCCGGCCAGCCGCTCCCGGGTGATCGAGAGCCCGCGCCCTCGCGAGGTGGCGAGTGAGAAGCCAGCCGGCAGCCCGTCGCCATCGTCCTCGACCACCACCTCGAGTCCGTGCGCGCCGATTCCCGCGGTGACCGTCACCGTGCCGCCAGCGGCGCGGGCGGACAACCCGTGACGGATGGCGTTCTCGACGAGCGGCTGCAGCGACAGCGAGGGCACCAGCGCGTAGCGCACGCGGTCGTCGATCGCCTGATGGACACGCAGGCGCTCCCCGAACCGGATGCGCTGGATGGCCAGGTAGTGATCGAGGAAGTCGAGTTCCTCGTCGAGCGTCAGGAACGTGCGCTGCCCGGAGTCGAGGGTCAGCCGCAACAGGTCGCCGAGGTGCTCGAGCATGCGGCGCGCGAGGCGCGGGTCGGCCTCGAGCTGCGCCGAGATCGTGTTCAACGCGTTGAAGAGGAAGTGTGGATCGAGCTGCAGGCGCAGGACCTGCAGTCGTGCCTCACCCGACAGCCGCTCGATGCGCTCCCGTTGCAGCTCACTGGAGAGGAAGCGCTGGTGATAGCGGTACGCGGTCCACACGCCGACGATCACCCAATAGATGATGAGGCTCCACAGGGCCATGCCTTTCAACGCCATCACGACGAGCTCGCGCGACCACACGGCGCCCCACGGGCCGAGTCCGAGCGTCGCGCGGATCGCGGCCGCCACGTACATGTAGGCCATCGTGAACACGACGCCGAGCGGCACGTGGGCGAGGACGCGCAGCGCCAGCTGGCGGTCGTTGAACGGCAGGCGGCGGTCGACGGCGACGATCGCGAGGGAGACGAGGCCCCAGGCCCACCACTGTGTGAGGGCGTCGGGTAGCTGCTCGCGGAACTGCCCGTCGCGGTTCAGGCCGGGCAGCGCGAACAGCAGGCCGAGGCCGGTCCAGAAGGCCGCGAGCAGTGCGGCGTTGCGGAGCCGGCGGGAGAGCGGG
>DATJTM010000656.1:0-4331 GCA_035503395.1 Luteitalea sp. | reverse complement strand
TGGAGCACGAGGATCTCGGAGCTGCCATCTGCGCCCCGGGTACGCTTGAAGAAGCCCTGTCCCGCCTTCTCACCGAACCAGCCGCGTTCGAGCAGGCCGGACAGGCGCGGCCCGAGCGCAAACAGCGCATGAAGCGTCGGGTCGCTGCTCCGCTCGACGAAATTGCGCGCGACATGCGCCGCGACGTCGATGCCCGTGATGTCGAGGGTCCGGAACGTCGCGCTCTTCGGCCGGCCGACGAGTGGGCCGGTGAGTGCGTCGATGGTGTCGATGTCGAAGGCGCCGCCTTCCCACGCCTGCAGCACCTTGAACAGACCGTACAGCCCGATGTGGTTCGCGATGAAGTTGGGGCTGTCCTTCGCCACCACCACGCTGCGCCCGAGCCGAACGTCGAGCCAATGGCGGACGCGCGACACCGTGTCGTCGCTCGTCTCGGCCACCGGGATGACCTCGACCAGCGGCATGTATCGGGGTGGATTGAAGAAGTGCGTGCCGACCAGGTGCTGGCGGAAGGAGGGGGTGCGCCCTTCGGCGAGGCTCGCGAGAGGCAGGCCCGACGTGTTCGAGCTGACGATGGCGTGCTCGCCACGTTGGCGATCGATGCGCTCGAACAGCGCCTGCTTCGGCCCGAGCTGCTCGACGATGGCTTCGATGATCCAGTCGGCGGCGGCCAGCGCCTCGTCGTCGATCGCACCGGGTCGGACCAGGGCGGCATGACCCGGCGTGAAGAGCGGGTCCGGTTTGAGTGCCTGCGCCCGCTTCCAGCCGGCCGCCGCAGCGGCCGCATCCACGTCCATCAGGTCGACCGCAACACCGGCATTGGCCAGGTGCGCGGCAATCTGGGCGCCCATGGTGCCGGCGCCGATCACGGCGGCGCGCCGAAGCGAAGTGGCCACGATGGGGCGATTATCCGCGATAATCCGCAGCCATGTCGCGACTGTCGATCACGGCCGGCCTCCTCGTCGTTTCCCTGCTGGCGCCCGCGCCGCTGGCGCTCGCGCAGCCGACCCCGCCCGCCCGGCGCGTCGCGGGTGGCAGCGCCGCGGCGAGGTTCGACCGGACCCGCCTCGCCGTGATTCCAAAGGTCATCGAGGAGGCCATCGCGCGGAAGGAACTGCCGGGAGCGGTCGTCGCCGTCGGCACCGACACTGGCGTTGCGTGGCAGGCCTCGGTCGGCCAGCGTGCCTTGCAGCCCGAGCGCGAGCCGATGACGGCCGACACGATCTTCGATGCGGCCTCGCTCACCAAGGTCGTCGCGACGACGACGGCCATCATGATGCTGGTGGAGCAGGGCAAGCTGCGGCTGACCGATCGCGTCGCGGCTCACTTGCCTGGTTTCGAGCGCTACGGCAAGCGCGACATCACCATCCGCCACCTGCTTACGCACACGTCCGGCCTGCGCCCCGATCTCGAGTTCAACCCCGAGTGGTGCTGCTATGACGTCGCGATCAGCAAGGCGCTCGAAGAGGTCCAGGTGGCGCGCCTCGACGAGCGCGTCATCTACTCGGACATCAACTTCTTCCTGCTCGGTCACCTCGTGAAGGTGGTCAGCGGCCAACCGCTCGACGAGTTCACCCGCGAGCACGTGTTCCTGCCGCTGCGGATGACCGACACGATGTTCAAGCCGCCGGCCAGCCTCAAGCCGCGGATCGCCCCGACCGAGAAGTGCGCGGCGATCTCGTTCCCGTGCGGCCAGGCCGACGGCACCTGGTTGCGCGGTGTCGTCCACGATCCGACCGCGCGGCGCATGGACAACGTCGCCGGCCACGCCGGCCTGTTCACGACGGCCGCCGATCTGTCGCGATTCGCGCGCATGTTGCTGAACGGCGGTCAGCTCGACGGAGTGCGCATCCTGTCGCCGCTGACGGTGGCGCGCATGACGGCGCCGTCGACGCCACCAAACGAACGCAATGTGCGGGCGCTGGGCTGGGACATCAACTCGTCGTTCTCGGCCAACAAGGGTGATCTCTTTCCCCAGCGCTCGTTCGGGCACACGGGATTCACGGGCACGTCGATCTGGATCGATCCGGGCTCGAAGACGTTCGTCGTGTTCCTGTCCAATCGCGTGCATCCCGACGGCAAGGGCGACGTGACGCCGCTGCGCGCCCGCATCGCCAACATCGTCGCCGGCGCAGTCCGGATGGCGCCGGCAGCGCTCGTCGATACGCACGCCTTCGCGAACGTGCCGGCCTCGGGCACCGTACCGACGCGACCGCCGACGCGAACGATGACCGGCATCGACGTGCTGCAGGCCGAGGCATTCGCACGACTCGGGGGTCGCAAGGTCGGCCTGCTGACCAACCACACGGGCCGCACGAGCGGTGGGCAGTCGACGATCGATGCGTTCCACGCCGCGAAGAACCTGTCCCTGGTCGCGCTCTTCAGTCCCGAGCACGGCATCCGCGGCATCCTCGACGAAGAGATCCCCTCGTCGGTCGACGAGAAGACCGGGCTGACCATTCACTCGCTGTACGGCAAGACGCGCCGGCCGACCACCGAGATGCTGCAGGGCATCGACACGATGGTCGTCGACCTGCAGGACATCGGCAGCCGGTTCTACACGTACATGTCGTCGCTGGGCCTGCTGCTCGAGGAAGCGGCGCCGCGCGGCATCGAGGTCGTCGTGCTCGATCGCCCCAACCCGATCAACGGTTGGATCGTCGAGGGTCCTAAGCCCGATCCGCTGCCGGCCGGCGCCACGCCCAGCTTCGTCGCGTATCACCCCACCATGCCGATCCGGCATGGGATGACACTCGGCGAACTGGCGAAGCTGTTCAACGAGGAGCGCAAGATCGGCGCGAAGCTGTCAATCGTCGAGATGAAGGGCTGGTCGCGTGAGTCGTGGTGGGACGAGACCGCGCTGATGTGGGTCAACCCGTCGCCGAACATGCGCAGCCTGACACAGGCGACGATGTATCCAGGCATCGGCGCGGTGGAATACGCGAATCTGTCGGTCGGCCGCGGCACGGATGCACCGTTCGAGCGAATCGGCGCGCCGTGGATCGACGGCGTCGCACTGGCCGAGGCACTCAACGCCCGCAACCTGCCGGGCATCCGCTTTTATCCGATCCTGTTCACGCCGACGACCAGCGTCTACAAAGACGAAGCCTGCCAGGGTGTCTACTTCATCGTCACCGACCGCAACGCGTTGCGTCCCGTGCGGGTCGGGCTCGAGCTCGTGAGCGTGATCGCTCGGTTGTTCCCCGGCAAGCTCGATCTGAAGCGGACGGCGACGCTGTACGGGTCGTCCGACCAGCTCGCGCGGGCGCTGACCGGCGAAGATCCCGCGCAGCTCGCAGCGCAGTGGGCCGCCGACGAAGTGAAGTGGTACAACCTGCGGTCGAAGTACTTGATCTATCGATAAGCCGGGAACCGGCAACCGGACAACGGCATCGGACGCCGGAATCGGCAGGCGGGAGTCGGCGGGTCGGCAGTCAGGTTGCGGGAATCGCCGCGGGTTCCGGGTAACCGGGTCGGGGCTCGACGGCCGCCACGAGACTATGGTCCCCTCGCAACTCGGTAGGGCCGGCTCGCCGAGCCGGCCGCGTCGATGAACGGAGCTGCGCATGACGTGTGTGCGAATCCTCGCGATCGCTGTCGTCCTGCTCTTGTCGCGACGTGAGGCGGTGGCGCAGTCGCGCGACTGCCTGCCGCTGACGCCGACGGGCCAGCAGGGCGCTGCGCTCCTGCCCGGCGCCCTCATGAACGTGCGCTTCGGCGGCACGTCGCAGACTCCACTCGCCCTCGACGTGTATCCGCACGTCGACGGCGCCACCCGGCCGCTTGCGCTCGTGCTTCGTGGCGGCAGGGGCACGATCGGGCAGCGAGGTTCGTACGTCGGGCAACTCGTCGAGGCCTTCGGTGACGCCGGCTACGTCGTCGCGACCGCGGACTACCGATCCTCGTCGAAGGGCGCGTCGACCGAAGACGTGACGGCAGCCTTACGGTTCCTGACCATGTGCCATGCGGCCGGGCTGCATGTCGACCAGTACAAGGTGGTGTTGGTCGCCGAGGACTCGGCGGCGGCAGTGGCGCTGCAGGTGTCGGCCCGCCTGCTCGAACTGCGGCTCGGTCGGTCGGCGGCGGCGCCGGCTGCGCCTGCTGCCGTCGTGATAGCCGGCGGCCGGTTCGGCGACGTCACTCCTCCGGCCGTGCCCACTCTGATGGTGCATGGTGGTGCCGACGGCGAGGTCCCGCCGGCCGATGCGGCGACGGTGTGTCAGCGCGCCCGGTCGGGCTGCCGAGTGATCGACGTACCTGGTGCCAGTCATCGCGCGGAGAACTGGTGGCCGTCGCAGTGGGGCTACAAGGCGACGGTCCTGCGCGAGCTG
>DATJTM010000655.1:0-3156 GCA_035503395.1 Luteitalea sp. | reverse complement strand
GCGGGCCGCAACAGCCCGCCCTTGCAGACATGGCCGGTGGCGCTGACGCCGCCGGGCTCGTGGGGACGGGCCTTCACGCTGCCGGTCGACGTCGGCTTCGTCGGCTTCAAAGCGTCCGAGGCGGTCGCGGCCGCGGCGCCGCAGGTACGATTGACGCCGCAGCGCATCGTCGACGTCAGCCAGCGGCCGCGGACGCCAGCCGTACTCGGCAGCGCAACCTATGGCCACGTCGTCGTGCTGGTGCACGGTGAAGATGCATGGCCCGAACGCGACGGCATCTGGATGCGCGGCCGGACGACCGCCACGTTGACGGTGATTGCACCGCCGGGCCGCCGTGCACTGCTGCTGCGGGCTGGTGCGGTGCAGGTGGACGTGGTCGTGAGTCTCGACGGCAGGGACACGGCGGTGACGCTGAACCCCGGAGAACAACGCACCGTCGATCTCGCGTGGCCGACCGATGCGGGCACGACCTCGAGTGCGCGCCAGGTACGAATCAGGACTTCTGCCGGCTTCGTGCCGGCCGAGATCGAAGCAGGCAGCCGGGACCGGCGGCTGCTGGGCGTGTGGCTGGCATTTGCACCGGTGCCCTGACCTCAGAGGTCTTCATGTGCAAGGACGTGCTGATCGAACAGTTCGAGGCGGAACTGACCTTGACGCGTGCCGTGCTGACGGAGGTGCCTTCTGACGATCTCGCCTGGAAGCCACATCCGGCCTCGTTCTCGATCGGTCGTCTCGCCATGCACGTCGGGTCGATCCCCGGGTGGATCCCGGCGTTCACCGACGCCGACAGCTACGACATGGGAGCTGGCGGGCCCGGCCCCTCGATCCCATCGTCCAAGGATGAGGTGATCGACAAGTTCGCGGACATGAGCGCGCGCGGACGCGCCAGCCTCGCGGCCGTCACCGACGCCTCCCTCACGACGCCGTGGCTGTTGTTGCGCGACGGCGACGTCATCGCGCGCATGACCCGCGCCGAAGCGATCTCGCGTTACGTGGTCCGGCACCTGGTCCACCACCGCGGACAGCTCACCGTCTATCTCCGCCTGCGCGACTGTGTCGTGCCCGCCGTTTATGGGGACTCGGCGGATCGCCGCCTGTTGCCATTGACGACGATGGAGCACGAGGCATGAACGAGTCCCGTACCCGCGTGCCTGCCGTCGCCCTGCTCGCAGGTCTCGTGCTGCTCGTGCTGCTGGCCATCGGCAACACGGCCGGCTACCGCTACGGCGTCTCTGATCAGGCCTTCTACCTGCCGTCGATTGCGCTGGCCGGCGATCCCGCCCTGTTTCCGCGCGACGACATGCTGCTGGAAGCGCAGTCGCGCTTGATGGTCACCGACGAGATGACGGCGGCACTCGTTGCGGCCGGCCTGCCGCTGGCGCCACTGCTGCTGATCGGGCACGTGGCTGCGCTCGCCGGCTTGTTCGTCTCCGTGTGGCTGCTCGCTCGCCACCTCTCGGCAAGTCCGTGGACGGCCGCCGCATGCTGCGTGGCGGCGACCCTGCGGCACCGCATCACCGAGACTGGCGCCAATACGTTCGAAGGCTATTACCATCCGCGGAGCCTCGCGTTTGCGGCCGGCGCGGGTGCGGCCGTCGCCGTCATCAAGGGGCGCCGGGCGTGGGCCGCTGGATTCATCGCGATCGCATTGATCCTGCACCCGACGACGGGCGCGTGGTGGGCGATCTGGGCCGTGGTCGCCGTCACGATGGCGGCCGCCATCGACCGCCGCGACCGCGATCCGTCGCATGCCTGGACGCCGGGCCTGCCGGTCGCCATCGCGGTGGTCGTCGCGCTCGCGGGGGTGGCGCTCGTGGTCATCCTTGGCGTACAGCGTCTGCGGCCGATGGACGACGCGTGGGTGAAGGCGTTCGCGGCCAAGGACTATGTGTTCCCCAACGCCTGGCCGGTCGAGGCCTGGCTCGCCAACCTGATTCTGCCGGTCGTCGTCACGCTGGTCTGGCGCGATCGGCGACGGCGCGGCCTGGCCACCGCCACGGAGGCGGGGCTGGTGGCCGGCGTCTGGGCGCTGGTCAGCCTGTTCCTCGTGTCACTCCCCTTCATCGCGAGCCGCATCGCGCTGGCCGTGCAACTCCAGACGTCGCGCGTGTTCTGGGTGATCGATTTATTCGCCGTGATCTGGATGGCGTGGTGGCTGGCAGAGGGCCGTCTCCGGAACCAGACCGAGACGGCAGCCGCGACCAGCACAGGCACCTGGCAGGCGTGGCGCCCACGTGTGCTCGCCTTTGTGTTGCTCGCGGCATCGTTCGGTCGAGGCGTCCACGGCCTCGCCGTCGAACATCCGGAGCGTGCGTTCGTGCAGCGCGGCCTCGAGAACTCCGACTGGGTGCGGACAGGCGCCTGGCTCGACGCGCACACCCCGCGGGAGACGCACGTGCTGGCCGACCCGGACCACGACTGGAAGTTCGGGCACAGCGTCCGTATCGTCGCGCGCCGGGACGTCCTCGTGGAAGGCGTGAAGGATGCGGCCGTGGCCCTGTACGATCGTCAGGTGGCCCTGCAGGTCCGCGAGCGGCTGGAGGCGGTCGGCGACTTCGGCTCGCTCACGGCCGACAAGGCGAAGGCGCTGGGGAAGCGGTTCGACCTCGACGTGCTCGTGATCGATCGCGACCTGCCGCTTCCCGAACTGCACCGCGACGGCCGCTTCAGGGTCTACCGCCTGCCATAGATGCTGCCTTTTTCCGACTACATTCCCTCACGCGCCTGGAGTGGCGGACACCGCATGACGGTGTACGCCTGGGCGCGCCGAAGGCCACTGCCCGGGCTGCCCGCGGCCGAGGCCGTGTATTTCGACACGGCCGACGACGCGCGCGTGCTGGCGCATTGCAACTGGCAGCCGAATCGTGCGGCGGCGCCGGCATTGCTCCTGCTGCACGGGCTCGAAGGCTCGAGCCTCGCGCACTACATGCGCGGCATCGCCGAGAAGGCGTGGCGCGAAGGCTTCAGCATCGTGCGGCTCAACCAGCGCAACTGCTGTGGCACCGAGCACCTGTCGCGCGGGCTGTATCACTCCGGACTCACGCACGATCCGCTGTTCCTGCTGCGGCATCTCATCGACGTCGAGCGGGTGCCGTCGATCGTCGTGGCCGGCTACTCGCTCGGCGGCAACCTCACGCTCAAGCTCGCCGGCGACCT
>DATJTM010000654.1:0-7980 GCA_035503395.1 Luteitalea sp. | reverse complement strand
TGCCGAGGCCCAGCGCCACCGACGGGGCGAACGCCTTTCGCTCGTTCTCGACCTCGTCACGCCCAGGCACGCCGCCATCCTGGAAGAGACCGTTGAAGCGGACCGCCGAGCGGCTCAACCAGGTGTCGTTCGACGTGGCGGGCAACGCCAGGTTCACATCGATGGTCGCGCGCGTCTGGCTGTTGGTGCCGTAGGCGATGCTGCCACCGTAGCCGGAGGAGGGACGCGGTGACTTGGTCACCATGTTCACGTAGCCCGCGCCGGTGCCGCGGCCGACGTCGGTGCCGGTCGGGCCGAGGAAGACCTCGACCTGTTCGAGGTTGAACGTGTCGCGTGCGATCAGGCCGTCGTCGCGAACGCCGTCGACGAACATGCTGTTGTTGGCGCTGAAGCCACGCATGTTGAAGGCCTCGCCCGCGGTGCTCGACGCGCCGCCGCCCTCACCGGCCTGCAGCGTGATGCCCGGGACGTTGCGCAACACGTCGCCGAGGTTGAACGCACCCTGCTGGTCCATCACCGCGCGGGGAATGACCTGCAGCGTCTGCGGCGTCTCGGTGACCGACGTGGTGTAGCGGGGCGACGCCACGCGCGGCAGGCCGGCTGAGACCTCGACGGATTCGCTGTCGATCCGCACTTCCACGACGACGGAGGTCGGCGAGATGACGCGTGCAGTGAGGCCGGTGCCTTGCAGCGCCGCCGTCAACGCCTGGACCAGCGTGAAGTTGCCATTCGCTCCGGGTGAGGTCAGCCCGTCGCCGATGCCGGGGCGGACATCGATCGTGACGCCGGACTGCCGTCCGATCGCCGCGAGGACATCCGCCAGCGGACCTTCGGCGATGGCGTAGGCGCGCTCGGGCGCCGGCTGCTCGTCGAGCGTGAGGCCATGGGCGTCGAGAACGGGGAGGGCCCGGTCACGGCTGTCGTCATGGGTGCGGCCGTTGTCGGCGCTCCGGACCTGGGCGGTGGCGACGGCGGCCGGAGCCAGGGCGCTGGTGGCGGCAAACGCGCCAGCGACGAGCCAATGACGACGGCCGAGCGAGGAGGCCTGGGTGCGGAGCGAGGAGAGTCGAGAAGTGCGCATGTATGTGTGGGAATGAGACCAAGTCTCAAGAAGCCAGCGGAAGTATATCCGACCGAAAGAGTCGGTCAAGAGATTTCTGCGATATGTCAGGGATGGATGGCGGTGCCTGGCCCCCGCGGGTCAGTACACGTCGCGTCGATAGCGATCCTGGTTGGACAGTTCCGCCAGACCGGCGGCACCGAGCACGTCGTGCAGTGCCCGGTCGACGCCGTCCGCCATGCCCTCTCGGCTGCCGCAGACCATGACCATCGCGCCGGCCGCCACCCACCGGCGGAGTTCGCCAGCCGCGCCGCGCACGAGGTCCTGCACGTAGCGGCCGTCGCCGGCATCCCGCGAGTAGGCGCGGTCCAGACGCGTGAGCACGCCCTGCTGCTGCCAAAGCCTCAGGTCGGCGTCGAATGGGCGGTCGTGGGCCGAGGAGCGCTCGCCGAAGAGCAGCCACGCGGGGCCGCGGCCTGGCTGATGGGCCCGAGCCGCCAGGTGGGCCCGAAGTCCGGCGATGCCGGTACCGGCACCGATCAGCACGAGCGGCACGGTCGACGCCGGCCCGTGAAATGCGGCATTCTCACGCACGCGCGCGAGGATGTCGCCACCCACTGTCGCGCCGGCCGTGAGCCAGCCGGAGCCGAGCCCGAGATGACCGTCGGGCCGGCGGACCTGTCGAACCAGCAGGTCGACGTGGCCATCGTCGGCGACCGAGGCAATCGAGTACTCGCGCGACGGCAGCATCGGCAGCGCCTCCAGAAGCGAGGCTGGCGCCACGGCTGCGGCATCGCCGAGCACGGTGACTGCGACGAGGTCCCGTCGCCGCAGTGCCTGCCGGAGCGGCACCACGTGACCCTCGTCCTCGACCGGCGCCTCGCCGTCGAGCGCGACCGTCGTGAGGTACGTCGATACGCGATCAGTCGTGTGCTGCGGTTGCACGATCAGTACGTCGCCGGCCTGCCACGTCGTCCCCGAGGGTGGCGCGAGTGCGAGGTGATAGGCCGGGCCACCCGGGCTGTCAGGGTTGACGTGCTCGCGCGTGACGAGGCTCCATGCCTCGCAGCGCGCCTCTCGCATCGTCACGCGGGCGCCACCGATGACACTGAGGCAGTCCTGCCAACGTGCAAGGGCCGCGTCATCGTGCCGGTCGACATCGATGAGCGGGAACAGCGGCCGGGCGCCGGACGCGCGCAGCCAGGCGTCGAGCGCATGGCCGAACGCGCAGTAGTGGCGATAGGTACGATCGCCGAGCGCGAGCACGCCGAACGTCACGCCGTCGAGGGCCAGCGGCGCGTGCATGACCGTCCGCACGAAACGATCGGCGCCGTCGGGCGGATCGCCTTCGCCCGTCGTGCTGGCCACCAGGAGGACGCGTTTCACCGCCGATAGCATCGGTGCGTCGAGGTGCCGGATGTCGACGACCGCGGTGGGGAGGCCTGCCTCCTCGAGCGCTCGGGCCGTCGCCTGCGCGACTTCGGCGGCGGTCCCCGTCTGGCTCGCATGCACGACCAGGGTGGGCGCGATGCCGCCCGTCGTGGCGACCAGGGAACGCGCCGCAGCGGTGGCACGTCGAGCCCGGCGCCAGTGTCGTCCGACGACAATCAGGCTGAACGCGACATAGAAGACCAGCAGTGCGGCCGCCCACGTCAGCCGGCCCGGATCGCGCGTCATCGCGAACGACGTGGCGATCGCCGCCTCGCTCGTGATCCAGGCCGCGGAGATCGCCATCATGCGAGCAGCGCCTCGAATGCCGGCGACAGATGCTCCGCCAGCCGGTCGCCGTCGCGCATGATGAAGAGGGCGCTTACCTGATGGGCGTCGCAGAAGCGCAGCCCGTCGACGACGCCGAGGACGGTCAGGGCCGTCGACAGCGCATCGGCCCGCATGCAGCTGCTGTCGACGACGGTCACCGAGGCCACGTCGCGCGCCGGCCAGCCGGTGCGTGGATCGATGGTGTGGGCATAGCGGCGTCCGTCGTGGTCGAAAAAGCGTCGGTAGTCGCCAGACGTCGCCACCGCGAGATCGCACAGGGCAAGCACCGTCTCCTCGGGTTGGTCCCCGTCCGACGCACATCTGAGCGCCGGCCGTTCGAGCGACACCCACCACGGCTGCCCGTCAGGTTTGATGCCCATCCCTCGCAGTTCGCCGCCGATGTCGACCAGTGCGCTGCTGCAGCCTTCATGGCGCAGCACGTCGATCACGGCGTCGACCGCGAACCCCTTCGCAATCGCCGAGAAATCGAGGTACATGCCGCCCGGCTGCGTGAGACGTCTGGCGTGTGGCTCGAACGCGACACGCATGTAGCCCACGCGTCGGCGAGCCGCGTCGACTTCGTCGAGGCAGGGCGGCGTATCGACCCGACGTTCCGGGCCGAAGCCCCACAGATTGACCAGTGGTCCGACCGTGGGGTCGTACGTGCCGCCACTGAGCGCGGCGACGTCGAGGGCGCAGGTCAGCACGGCGGCGAAGGCGGCTGGTATCGACGTGACGAACCCGGGAGCGGCGTCGTTGAAGCACCGCAGGTCCGAGTCGTCACGCCAGGTGCTCATCTCGGCGACGATGCCGTCGAGCCGGGTCTGAATGCGCCTGCCAATCGCTTCGAGCCGCGCCCCGTCGCGCAGCACCACCGACACCTCCCACGTCGTCCCCATCGTCGCGCCGGCGACGCGGTGAATCGCGCCGTCCGGAACGACGGGTGGCTGCGACAGCAGCGGAATCGCTATGCGACGTCCGCCGTGCGGCGACACGAGGGAAGCGGTGGGCGCGTCGATCACTGCGGCAGGACTTCGAGCGTGGCGACGTAGGACGCACGACGGCCGGGCACGATCGGACGGTTGCCGGGACCCATGCGCCCCGGCCCACCCGGCCCGCCCTGCGCGCGCGGACCGGCGGTCGGCGGCTGCTGCGGCGCTGCCTGCTCGGTGAGGCTCGGGCCGCCACGCTGACGATCCTGCGGTTCGCCATCGGGCGACGGTGCGGACGGCGGTCCCTGCCGCGTCGGCCCGCCTTCCGAATAGGAGGCGTTGAGCCAGTACATGCCGGGCTCCGGCAGCGTCACCGTGACCTTGCCGTCCTTGTCGGTCGTCGCCTTGATCTCGCCGAGCGTGTCGCGGTAGCGGATGCCTCCGGGAATTAGCGTGACCGCGAGGTTGGCGGCCGGCTTGCCGTCGAGGACGAACGCGAAGGTCGCGGCCTCACCGGCCACCAGGTCGTTGGGGTGCGTGACCGGCGCGAGTTCGAGTCCGACGCCTGTCGTCTTCAACACCGTGTCGCTGGGGCTGCCCGACGTCACGAAGACCTCGACACGGCCCGACGTGCGAGACACCTTCAGGTCCGCTGCGCCCGCTGGCACTTCCTTCGCGAATGCGTCCGGCGTGCCACGCCACTGCTTCGGCTGGCCGTTCTCCGTGTACGACGCCGCCACCTGGTTATTGGCGACGGCGATCTTGTAGGTGCCCTTCTGCGTCAGGTGGACGTCGAACGTGCTGCGGTAGCGGCCGGTCGACGCGTTCTCCGCCTTCGCGCTCGTCCCGTCCGGCGCGGTCACGACCAGGTTGTCGAGCCGCATCGGGAAGTGCTCGAAGTAGAACAGGTCGTTCGAGATGGCGGCGTCCACCGTCACCCACGGGTCGCTGCCCGACAGGACGGTGGCCGAGGGGAAGAGCCACTGCCGATGGGCGTGGAGCGTGATCGGGAGGCTGATGGCGGCAACGAGTGCGGCGCCGGCGGCAAGAGTGAACGTGCGTCTCATCGATTGAATCCTCGTGAAGGCGGACGGCGGTCGATCAGGGTGTGACGGTGACGGTGAGGGCGCCGAGTTCGTGCGTCCCCTGGGCCTTGGCGGTGACGGCGCTGGTGGCCGGCCACTGGAAGGGCACGCGCAGGAGCTCGCGGCCGCCGACTTCGCGCGCCGCTTCGACGATCAGCGTGTAACTGCCGGGCGCCAGGGAGGCAAGCGGACCCTTCCCCGATGAAAACGTCAGCGAGTGCTGACCAGCCGGCCGCGTCGCGCCGGTCACGCCGTCGACCGGCACCTTGAGGTCGCGGCCCGACTTGCGCCACCACGCCCGGATGTCCTTGAGCCACTTGGTGCCCTCGGCATTCGGCTTCTTCACCTCGTACCAGACCGCCAGATTCGTCACGACCTTCGAGTCGGCGCCCTCGATCCAGACGGCGACGTAGGGCCGGTGGTATTCGGCGACGTTCAGACGGGGGATCTCGAGGCTGACGTTCAGGTCAGCGGCGAGCACCGGGGTGGTCATCACACCTGCCATGGCGACAGGGAGCCAGCGACGCATGTTCAGGACCTCGTTCAATGAATGAAGAGCAGGGCCAGCAGCACGGGCACCACGACGCCCAGGCCGACCATCGGCCAGGTCGTCGGGCGGTTGCCCGCGTGCAGTTGCAGGAGGAAGAGGCCGGTGATCGTGAAGACCACGCAGGCCACCGCGAAGACGTCGAGGAACCACTGCCAGGCGCGACCGGAGTTCCGCCCCTTGTGCAGGTCGTTGAGATAGGCAATCCAGCCGCGGTCGGTCCGCTCGTACTTGACCGCGCCGGTCTCAAGGTCCGCCGTCAGCCACGCGTCGCCACCCGGCCGGGGGAGCGAGACATACAACTCCGGGTCGTTCCACTCCGCCTGCGCGCGCGCGATGTCGAGGTCCATCGTCGTCTCGACCCACGTCGCGAGCGCGACGGGGACGGGCGCCGAACCCTCGGCCTTCTCGAACTCGGCCAGCTGGTTCCGGAGTTTCTCCGGAAGCTCGGCATTCTTCGTCGAGACCTTCGGAGTGGCTGGGATCTCGCTTGCGTGATTCAGGGTGATGCCGGTGATCGCGAAGAACAGCATGCCGACCAGGCACGCCGCCGAGCTGACCCAGTGCCAGGCGTGCAAGTGTTTGAGCCAGAACGATCTACGTGTCTGGTCGCTGGAGACGGCGACAGCCGGTGTCGCAATCGATGTGGAACGGGAAGGCAGGACGACGTCAGGCACGCGAAACTGAGACTGATCTCATCTCCGCGTTGCAGCATAAGTCCGACCTTCGTGGTCGTCAATCTGAATCTGTGCAGCTCGGGGCGTATGACAGACGCTCGCCCAGCCGTTCGCTGGACGTGGCGGGGCGTCCCGCCAAGGAGGAGGAGAGGGCTAGCGGACCACTTCGAAGTGGCCCGAGGTCGGACGGGTATCGGTCAGGCGCCACTGTGCGACGCCATCGACTTCCTCGAGCACCTTGTAGATCACGGCCCGGCCGCTGCCGCCGCCTGCACTGCGCGCCACTGGCTGCGCCTGCGTTCGACGCGTGATCTTCTGCACGTAGTCGCGCGTCTCGCGGTACGGGGGCACTCGCTGTCCGTACTTGTTCACGGCCCCGGGGCCGGCGTTGTAGGCCGCCAGCGCCAGGACTTCGTCGCCGAACTCGCGCAACAGCGAGCCCAGATACGCGACGCCGCCGCGGATGTTCTGGACCGGATCCCAGGGGTTGTCGACGCCGAGATCGGCGGCCGTGCCCGGCATCAGCTGCATCAGCCCCATGGCGCCGACGTGCGACCGCGCGCGGGGGTTGAAGCCGGACTCGACGTGGATGACCGCGCGCACCAGCTCCGGCCGCACGCCGTGCGTCGCCGCGGCCTCCTCGATCACGTCGTCGTAGGCCGACGCCCGCTCCAGCGCGACCTCACGCGTCGTCGTCCGCATCACCGAGTTGCGCACGGCATAGGTCGTCACGGACCCAGCCGACAGCGGCTGGTCCGAGAGCACCATCGTGCCGTCGGCGTCGCGACTGACGTAGATCTGCGCCGACGCGGGAACCGCGGTCAGGCCCAGCAGGACGAAAGTGACGGAGAGGAGCGCGCGCGGACCCATGCCCATGACATCGGCATGGAAGGGCAAGACTCGATCCGGCCGAGGTGGCCCGGATCTGCGCGACTTGCCGCGGGCCCAGTGCAGAAACCGCCACGCGCGGGTGCGCGTGGCGTCGCTGCGGTGACAAAGGTGTCAGCGGGCCGGCTGCCCCTGGAGGATGTCGCCGACCGCGCCGGGGGCGGCCGCGAGCAGGTCGTTGATGCGTTCCGGCTGCTTGCCGCCGGCCTCGGCGAAGTCGGGACGCCCGCCGCCGCCGCCACCGACGATGGGGCCGAGCCGCTTGACCAGGTCTCCCGCCTTGACCCGTCCCGTGAGGTCGCTGGTCACCGAGACGACGAAGGTCACCTTGCCCTCCGATTCGGCCGCCAGCACGATCACGCCCGATCCGATCGACGCCTTGATCTGGTCGGCGAGCTCGCGCAACGCGGCCCGGTCGACGCCATCCACCCGACGCGTGACGACCTTGAGGCCGGCCACGTCGTGCGTGTCTTGCGCCGCTCCCGTACCGCTGCCGCCGCCCAGTGCCGCTTTCACCTTGGCCTCGTGCAGCGCGCGCGTGAGGCGCTTCACTTCGGCCTGCAGCCGGCTGGCCGCGTCTGCCGCATCGGCAGGGGAGGCGTGCAGTTCGCCCGCCACCGCCTGCAGCCGCCGACGCTCGTCCTGCAACAGCGCCACGGCGCCTTCGCCCGTCACCGCCTCGACGCGCCGCACGCCGGCGGCGACGCCGCCCTCCGAGACGATCGAGAACAAGCCGATGTCACCGGTGGCACGGCAGTGGGTGCCGCCGCACAACTCCAGGCTGAAGCCCGGGATGTCGACGACGCGGACGGTGTCGCCGTATTTCTCGCCGAACAGGGCCATCGCGCCGAGTGCCATCGCCTCGTCGGTCTTGCGCAACGTCGTCTGCACGCCGGTGTTCTTGCGGATCTGTGCGTTGACGATGTGCTCGATCGACTCGAGATCGGCAGCGGAGATGGTGCCGGTGTGCACGAAGTCGAACCGCAGGCGATCCGGCGCGACCAGTGAGCCAGCCTGCTTGACGTGCGAGCCG
>DATJTM010000653.1:0-3040 GCA_035503395.1 Luteitalea sp. | reverse complement strand
CACCATGCACCGACGTACTCGTGCCGGCCAGTCCTGCCTTCGCCCTCCATAATCGGCAGATCGATCGGTTTCTTGACGTGGCAGCGGCGCCCTGTAGAACACCCACGTCGACCGATTCGTTGGACCTGCGCAGCTCTCCCGCCCCAGGTCTCACGGCGCTCGGCGTACCGCGAGGAAGGCGGTGAAGCCGACGCTCCGCCAACGTTCGATGTCGGGGAAGGCGTGCCCCGCGATGGCCTCGGCCTGGGCGCGGCGCTTCGTCGGCTCGCCGATGGTCTCGTAGCCGCCCAGGCGTTCACCTGGACCACCTGCCAGCCGGTCGCGCGAGGCGATCCGGACGTGATGCCGTCGCCGTAGATTCTGGTCAGGAGGACATCACCCAACGTGGCGGTGGCGAGCAGGCCCGTTCGCATCATCGTCTGGATATCACATACTCGAGGCGGTGTGCGAACCAGACTGGACGTCCATCACTCCGCGCCGGTAGATTGGCAGCCCATCGACGACCCAGGCTGATGATGGAGGCGCCCCGTGACGGTGGGCGCGCGCCATGGAACGTGAGCGCAGTGGTTCATCACGAGAGCCGGCCACCGTGCTGCTCGTCGACGATCACGACGACTCGAGGGCGATGTACGCGCTCTCACTCCAGCAGCGGCTGGCTGGTGGTGGAGGGTGCACGTGGGTGACGACGTCCTGAGGCTCGTCGCGACTGAAGCCCCAGACGTCGTGGTCGTGGACCTCTCGCTACCGGGCGTCGATGGCCGAGTGCTGACGAAGCACCTGAAGTCCAATGCCGCGACGGCCGACATCCCGTTGTAATACTCAGCGCCCACGTCATGCCGGCCGAGAAGCAGCGGGCGCGAGACGTAGGCTCCGATGCGTTCTTGGATAGGCCGTGCCTTCCACAGCAGCACGATGAGGAACTTCGCCGGGTCCTTGCTGAGCGTGCCGAGTTGGCCAAATGACAGCTCGCGACGGTGAGCGACACCATCGCGTATCTGATCGATTCGCGCCGAGGAGCGCGGAACGGTACATTGAGGCATGCTGCGCCGCATCCTGCCCGTGACGCCGGAGCAGATGCAGTTCCTGCTCGTCCAAGCCGACAGCGGATTCATCTTCGCGAGGCAGGCGCAGGATGCTCCCGTTGGCTCAGAACTGCGGCAGTACTACCTGCGCAATGCGCAGCACTGCCTCGACACGGTCATGCGTTTCCGGACGCGCGTGCATCTGCCGATGCAGGACGAACTGCGTCTCGAGGCGCGACTTGGACCGCTCGTTGACTTGGTGAACCAGATCTCGACGGCGAAGCCGCACATGGCAGCCGATTCGAGGGTGCTCCTGCTCGCGCGAGGTGCGCAGTGGGTCGTGAAGCAGGGCGAGTCTACGTCTGCCCCGTACGCTGACCGTGAGGTGGCGATGGCCGCGGCGGTGAGATTGGCGTTCGAGGCCAAGACGGACCTCTTGCAGCAGGACGAGCGCGGAGCATGGCAGACGGTCCGCTCCTACCGTCCCATACGAGGCTACGGGCGGTTGCGTGAAGGGACGAGCAGCCATGACTGACTCCCGGAGCGAGCCGTCATCGCGCTCGATTCGTTCCGCTGGACGCTGCGGAAGGGCAATCGGGTCGCGCACTGCCGGGTCGAGCCGCACTCGCTCGGCGTCGAGCTCATCGTGGAGGTCGAACACGAGGTGCTGCTGACGCAGGTTCACCGCCAAGAGGCGATCCTGACCTGCACGCGGCGACGCTGGAGGATAACTTCCGAGGGAAAGGCTGGCCGTGACGCTAGCCCTTGGCGCGTCGCGTCACCAGCTCGATCGCATGCAACAGGTCCCGGAGCACAACATCGCTGTGCTCGTTCTTGGCGTACAGCATCAGCGGCACCACGTCGAAGTCGCGCAGCAGGTACACCAATCGGAAGTCAGAGCCGACCCGAACCTTGAAGCAGTGCGGATGCATCTGCAGACGCCGCCCCAACTCAACGGGATTCCGTGCGACGTGATCGAGCTTCTTGATGACCGCAGGCTTGAGGGAGGCGTCCCGCTTGGCGAAGCGACGCAGGTCCTCGACGAAGGCCGCGCAGTCGAGGCGGACCTCAAAGGGCGGCAATGGTCGCGCGCCAGTCGTCCTTCGGACCGTTCCCGCGTGGGCGCGCCATCACGTCGGCGATACGGGCCTGCAACGAGTCGGACAGGGCGGTGTCCACTTTGAACGCCACCACTTCGATGACCTCGGTCACCTCGTCCATCGTGTCGACCAGGGCCGCACGCACCTCACCCGCACCGCCGTCGACCTCCGGCAACGCCACCAGCGACTGCCACAGCGCCACCTGCATACTCAGCAGCCGACCGATTTGTCCCAACACGGTTGGTCGATCGGCTGCGGCGACGCCGGCAACCGAAGACGCCGCGTTGCCAAGGTCGGTGGCGGACGCCTTGACCTCGGCGAGGGCATCGATCAGTGTGCGCCGGAATGCCGGCTGCGGCGACTCGACGTATCGACGCGCCGCGATCAAGATTGGGTGCTCGGCGACATCAACCATAAGGCCTCACCCGAACTATCGACCAGAACACTGTTCCGGCGCAATGGCCGTACGCCCGTGATCGCGGGAAGTGTACGCGCGTCGCGACCGGCACCTACCGGGACAAGCACGGGCTGCGACCCCACGACAGCACGGCTCCAATGGTGCCGCGGGATTGCTTACGGCGCGCTGTACGCCGCGATGACAGCAAGGACCACCACCACCATCGCCGCCTGCAGCCCCAGCGCCACGACACCCCGGTAGCGGAGGTGCCCTACCGCTCTGCGCCGTGCCGAGGCCCTGAGACGACGTGCCGCACGCAACGGCCGGCGAAGGGGCTTCAAGCGACGACGACGAGGAAGGGCCACCGGGGCTTCTCCGGGGTGCAGGCCGAGCGAGTCCATACGCGCCTTCCCTGCAAGGACCGCTCCCCGTCCGGACACCTCGCCCGACTGGCACCGTGCCTCTGCTGGACAGGGCCGAGCCGGCGGTGTGCGTTCAGGCCGCAGCGTCGATCGCGCGCT
>DATJTM010000652.1:0-4343 GCA_035503395.1 Luteitalea sp. | reverse complement strand
CGGCAGGTTCGGCGACGCCTGCGCCATGCGGTTCTGGACGTTGACCTGATCGATGTTCGGGTCGGTCTCGATGCCGAAGGTCACCGTCAGCTGCATCGAGCCGTCGTTGCCGTTGGTCGACTGCATGTACAGCATGTCGTCGACGCCGTTCATCTGCTGCTCGAGCGGGGTCGCGACCGACTGCTCGATGGTCTCGGCATCGGCGCCGGTGTACGTGCCGGTGACGATGATCTGCGGCGGCACGATGTTGGGAAATTGCGCGACGGGCAGCGTGCGCAGCGACACCACGCCACCGATCACGGTGACGATGGCGATGACGATGGCGACGATCGGCCGCCGGATGAAGAAGTCGGCCATGACTCAGCGCGCTCCTGCCGCTGGCTGCGAGGCAGGCGTGGCCGGGCTGCTGCCGGTCGGCGCGGCGGGCGCGTTTCCGCTGCGGGCCGCCTGCGCTGCCTCGACGAAGGGCTTGACGTTCACCGCGGTGCCCTCAGGCACTGCGCCGCCGTCCACCACGACGCGATCGCCAGCCTGCAGGCCACCTTCGATGATCCAGCGACCAGCGATCCGTGCGCCTGGCTTCACGTCGCGGACCTGCACCTTGCCGTCGGCCGAGACGACGCGCACCTGTGGCCCGGCCTGGGTCTCGGTCACGGCCCGCTGCGGCACGAGCAGCGCTTGATCGAGCGTCCGCGTCATCGCGGTCACGCGGCCGTACTGACCGGGGCGCAGCACGTGCTGTGGATTGGGGAAGAGCGCGCTGACGCGCATGGTGCCGGTCTTCGGGTCGATCTCGCGATCGGCGGTCTGGAAGCGCCCGGTGCGCGCGTATTCAGTCCCGTCGGCGAGCGTCAGGCGGAGGCCATCCTTGCCGGTCCAGGCGCGGCGCGCTGACCCGACGCCGTTGATGGCATCGGCGAACTGCAGGTACTCGCGCTCGCTGATCGAGAAATAGGCGCGGATCGGATCGACCTGCGACACCGTCGTCAGCAGCGTCTGCGGCGTCACGAGGTCGCCGATCTGCGCCGTGGCGATCGCGGCGATCCCATCGACGAGCGACCGGACCTGCGTGAAGCTGACGTTCAACTTCGCGGCATCGACGGACGCCTCGGCCGCTTTCACGCCGGCCTGCGCCGCCTGCAGCGTCTGCAGGTCGTTATCGAGCTGGCTCTGTGCGATGGCGCGCTCCCTGGCCAGCGGCGTATCGCGCTCGACATCGCGCTGTGCGCGTCCGAGCTGCGCGTTGGCTTCGGCGACTCGCGCTTCCGCTTGCGCCACCGCCACCGTGAACGGTCGCGCGTCGATGACGAAGAGCACCTGCCCCTTGCGGACGCGCGAACCTTCCTCGTACAGCCGTCGAACCAGGTAGCCGCTCACCTGCGGCCGAATCTGCGCGTTCACCTGCCCGTCGAGCGTGGTGATCCACTCGGTGGGGACCTCGATCCTCTCGGGTTGAACGGTCACGACGGGCACGGTGGGCGGGGGCGGAGTGGCGGGAGGAGCCGCGGCCTGATTGGTCGAACACGCCATCGAGAGCAGGACGGGAGCGGCCAGAACGACCACGCGGGTAGCGCGCGAAATCATGTTCAGTCATGAAGCAATAGGCGAGCCAGTGAGCATCTAGGCCGGTAAAATGTTGCAATTAAGGCATTTAGATGTCTCCTTGAGGCTCTGGGTATGACACCAGAAGTGCGCCTGGAGGCTCACAGTGAGCCTCAGGGAACACTTCGTGGCATGCTGACCACGTGGCGGCAGGACTCTCACTCGACCTCTCGGAACGCCTGTTGTCGCTCGTCGGCTCGGTACTCGACGTGCGCGAGGTGTTCCCGCAGGTCTCTCAGGCGGTACAGGACGTGCTGCCACACGACCGGCTCGCGATGTCGCTTCACGACGAGGCACGCAGCCTGGTCGCCTACGCCGTCTCCAACCAGGACGGGCCGACGCTCAACAGCCTCACCAGTGCCGAGATCGGCACCCTCCAGGACGGCTGGTCCCGCATCGTCGACGACATCGGGACGCTGACGACGCCGTGGGCGGTCAGCGACCCCCCCGACTACAGGAGCCTGATCGCGCAGGCCGGGTATCGGTCGGTGCTGTCGGTGCTCGTGCGGGCTCGTCAGCAACGCTTCGCCATTCACTTCTGGTCGAGGCGCCCGCGTGCGTTCTCCGACGACGATGTGCCGGTGGCGCGTCACATTGCGCTGCATCTCGCGCTCGGCGTGTCGCACGAGCAACTGGCCGAGGCGGCTCAGGAGGCGAGGGCGGCGCGGGAACGAGCGCTGCGGCTCGAGCGTCGCGTGGCCGCGTTGTCGGAGGCGCTCGAGTCACGCAGCGGCTTCGGTCGCATGTCGGGAACCTCGACGGCGTGGACGCAGGTGGTGACGGCGGCGACGCAGGTGGCGGCCACCGACACCACGGTCCTGCTGACCGGCGAGTCCGGGACAGGAAAGGAAGTGCTTGCGCGATACATCCATCGTGTGTCGCCGCGGCGCCACGGTCCGTTCGTCGCCGTCAACTGCGCGGCGCTGCCGGAGCAGCTCCTCGAGTCTGAACTGTTCGGCCACGAGCGAGGGGCGTTCACCGGCGCGCAGCAGCGCAAGCCCGGCCAGATTGAAGCGGCAGCCGGCGGCGTCCTCCTGCTCGACGAGGTGAGCGAGATGACGGTGTCGGCGCAGGTGAAGCTGTTGCGCGTGCTGCAGGAACGCGAGTTCACGCGACTGGGCAGCACGAAGCCGATCAAGGCCGACATCCGACTCATCGCCGCAACCAACCGCGACCTGCGCGCGGCGATGGAGCGCGGCGACTTCCGCGCCGATCTGTACTACCGCCTGCAGGTGTTCGGCATCCACGTGCCGCCGCTGCGCGAACGTCCCGAGGACATCGTGGCGCTCACGGCACAATTCCTCGAGGACATCGGCCGCTCGTTCGGGCGCACCGCGCCCGGTCTCACCCAGGATGCGAAAGCCGCGCTGCTCGGTTACCCGTGGCGCGGCAATGCCCGCGAGCTGCGCAATGTCCTCGAGCGCGCTGCCATCGTCGCCGAGGGTGGCCTCATCGTCCCGGAACACCTCGCACTCGATCGGCCGGAACCTGGCACGGGCGGCGCCCCCACCGACGTGCGGACCATGGAGCGACAGCTGATCGAACGAGCGCTGCGCGACACGCGTGGCAACAAGGCGAAGGCGGCGCGACACCTCGGCCTGACGCGCAAGCAGCTGTACCACCGACTCGAACAGTACGGGCTCCGCTAGGCGTCGGCCTTCGTCATTCGGCCTTCGGCCTTCGCTTGCTCGCGGCACCTCCAGCTTGCCCACGAATCGCGGTTGCTCGACGCAGACAGGCAACTCGCTGTCCCTCGTCACACGTAGGGCCGGTTGCAGGGCGCGCCGTAGTCGAAAGGCGAAGGCGGGTCGCAACCCGGCGATGGTTCCTGATGGGGCAGTGGCGCTTCCGAAGGCCGAAGGCCGTCCGACGAAGGCCGACGTGATACACAGTGCTATGACTTCCGACCTCGACGACGCGCGGCAGCCGACGGCTTTTCTGTTCGATCTCGACGGGACGCTGGTCGACAGCGTGTATCAGCACGTGCTGGCGTGGCGTGAAGCGCTCGTCGAGGAAGGCATTGAGCTGTCGGTGTGGCGAATTCACCGCAAGATCGGGATGAGCGGCGGGTTGTTCACCCACATGCTGCTGCGGGAGACGGGGCTCGATCTCAATCCTGAACGCATCGAGCGCCTCCGGCACCTGCACGCGCGGGCCTACGCCAGGCACTCACGCGACGTGCAGCCGCTGCCGGGTGCGCGCGCGCTGCTGGACGCGCTGACGGCGGCCGACATCCCGTGGGCGATTGCGACGAGCGGTCGCATGGAGACGGCCAGGCCCGTGCTGGAGACGCTCGGCGTCGACTTCGAGAAGACGCCGGTGGTGACGCGCGACCTGGTGAAGTACGCCAAGCCGGAGCCGGACCTGTTCATCGCCGCCGCCAACAAACTCGGCATACCGGTGCACCACGCGTCGGTGGTCGGCGACAGCGTGTGGGACATGCTCGCAGCGCGTCGGGCCCGCTCGCTCGGGATCGGCGTGCTGTCGGGTGGCTACGGCACCGAGGAACTCGAACGCGCCGGTGCCTATCGCGTGTACGAGGACCCGGCCGATCTGCTGCGTCACCTCGACGAAGTCGGCGGCCGACGGTAAGCGAGAAGGCCGATCACGGCGGTCACGCGCCTGACCGGCGCGTGCCGTTTCACGGGCGCCTCGGGGAGAAGATTGGATGAAGTGGCTGGCCCCGACGAGCTGACGGGGATGCCGTCGCTCACACTGAGACGTGCTCGAGGCACACAGTG
>DATJTM010000651.1:0-7239 GCA_035503395.1 Luteitalea sp. | reverse complement strand
CGCGAGGTCGTCGACGATTCGCCGCGCGACGATGGCGCGTTCCGGATGCGCCGAGGCCGCTGTCCCTCGCTCCGCCGCGTCCGCATGTGCCGCGAGCGTCGCCTGCAGCGCTGCCAGCGGCAGCTGCGACAACTCGGCGATGTCGAGTCCCGCGACCTTGACCGCCAGCGCGTCGGGCTTGAGCCGCTTGCCGTGACATGACGGGCACTCGGCGCTCACCAGGTAGCGGGCCGCCCGCTTCTTCATCGACGCGCTCTCGGTCGTGGCGAACGTCTGCAACACGTAGCGGCGGGCACTGGTGAAGGTGCCCATGTAGCTCGGTTCGTCCTTGCGCTTCAGCGCCCGTCGCGTTTCCTCCGGCGTGAAGCCCGCGTACACGGGCACCGTCGGTTGCTCGTCGGTGAAGAGCAGCCAGTCTCGATCGGCTTTCAGCAGGTCTCGCCATGGCGTGTCGACGTCGTAGCCGAGCGTGACCGCGATGTCGCGCAAGTTCTGCCCGTGCCACGCCGGCGGCCAGGCCGCAATCGCCCGCTCGCGGATCGTGAGGCCCGGATCGAGCACCATCGACGCTTCGGTCGCGTCGTACACCCGCCCGAGGCCGTGACACCCGGGGCAGGCACCGTGCGGCGTATTGGGCGAGAACTGATCGCCATGGACCTGCGCGAGGCCGGGCGGATAGTCACCGGCTCGCGAGTACAGCATCCGCAGCAGGTTCGAGAGCGTGGTGACGCTGCCGACCGATGACCGTGTCGTCGGCGCGCCGCGCTGCTGCTGCAGCGCGACGGCCGGCGGCAGGCCTTCGATCTCGTCGACGTCGGGCACCCCGAGCTGATGGAACAGGCGACGGGCGTACGGCGAGACCGACTCCAGATACCGACGCTGCGCTTCGGCGTACAGCGTGCCGAACGCGAGCGACGACTTGCCGGATCCCGACACGCCGGTGAAGACCACCAACGCGTCGCGCGGGATGTCGACGTCGACGTCCTTGAGGTTGTGTTCGCGTGCACCGCGCACGCGCACCATCGCGTCCGCCGCGTTCATCGTGTCCGTCGTCTGGGGTCGCGCGCGACGGCGGACGGAGGCCATGCCCACACGGTGGCATCGGCGCCGAGCGGGATGCAAGCGCGAGCGCGTCAGTCTTCGAGCGTGAGCTGATCGCCGGGCGCGAGTCGCACCCGGTCGAGCGTGCCGACGCCGAACTCGAGCACCGTGCGGGCACGGCGCGTGCCCGAGACCAGGCGCCAGGCCGGCAGCGCCGGGCACACGCGCGTCACCTTTCGGTCGGCGTCGAGAAAAATCACGTCGATCGGGAAGCGCATGAACCAGGTGTGGATGGACCAGGCGGGCTCGAGCAGCAGGCCGTCGCCGGCGGCCAGGGCGCGGTGTCCGAGCAGGCCCACCATCCGCGTCCACGCGGTCGTCGCCTGCGACACGACGCCGATCGCGTGACCGCCGGGACCAACGACACGGAGGCGCGCCGCGCTCACTTGCCGACGACGAGCGTGCGCGCGACGGTCTCGCAAGCCGGCGCGTGCTTGACCGCGGTGGCTCGGGTCGCCGCGCAGGTGAGGCGATACAGCGCCGCACCGCTCACGACCGAGTACTGCGTGACGTCGAGGTCGCCCGTGAGCCCGCTGGCGCCGTACTTGACGACCACCACCTTGTTGCCGCCGAGCTCGGTCAGTGCGCTGCTCGCGACGCGGGCGTGCGGCGCGCGCTGCGCCAGCGCCTCGAGCTCGATCTCTTTGAAGGTGTCGTCGATCTCGTCGGGCGCGAGGGCCACGCGCAGCACCTGGAAGTCGAGCGCCAGGCTGGCCTCGCCCTTGGTGTTCATCAGCAGCGCGATATTGCCACCGGCGGCCGGCACCGCGACCCAGTCCTTCCTGGGATACGCGAAGGCGACGTTGTACACGGGACTCTTGTACGGCGTCGTGTCTTTCGGGGCGAGCGCGCGTGCGGCCGGCGCCGCGGCAGGCGCCGGGGCCTGGGCGAGGGCCGACGGCGCCGACGCGCACAACGCCATCGCCACGAAGAGGCCGGCGCCGACGACACGGCCGGGCAACGAATGGCCCGGAGCAACACGATGAATCACGGACGTTCTCCCACGTCGACGATCACGACGCTGACATTGTCACGCGTCCCGCCGTGGATGGCCTGGCTGACCAGGTGTTCGGCGACCTCGCGCGGCTCGATGGCATAGGCCTGCGGGTCGAGTTCCTCGATGCCGATCACGCCGTGCAGCCCGTCGCTGCAGAGCAGGAGGCGCACATGGGCGGGGACCGGCATCTCGGCCATCGACGGACTCACGTCGGCGTCGGCGCCGAGCGCACGCGTGAGCGCGCGCCGCGATCCGATCCGCTCGCCATCGGCGTCCAGCTGATCGACCGTCGCGGCATCGTCGTCGGTGAGCAGGTGGGCCGGTCCGGGCTCGAGCCGATAGATGCGGCTGTCGCCGACGTGCGCAAACGACACGACGTTGCGTGCGATCAGCACCGCCGCGACGGTCGTTGCCATCCCCTGCAACGCCGGGTCGGACTGCGCCGCGAGGTGCACGCGCTGGTTGGCGAGCACGATGGCGGTGCGCAGGCGATTGGAGGTGGCCGAGAAGCGCGGATCCCAGCCGAGCGGCCAGGTGTCGTCCTCGGTGCCGCTCGATCGCGCGATGTAGCCGACCACGGTCTCCAGGGCGATCTGGGCCGCGACCTCACCGGCGTTATGGCCGCCGACGCCGTCGAACACGGCATAGAGGCCGTAGCGGTCCTCGCAGGCCACGCGATCCTCGTTGACCTCGCGCACCGGACCGCGGTCGGTGGCACTCCCGCCAATCGTGACGATGGTTGTGGCGCTCATCAGGCTGGGACGGCTTCAGGCATGTCGACGGCGACCGTGTGCTCGAGCACCTCGGCCAGGGACGTGTCGCCGAGCAGCACCTTGGCCAGGGCGGCCTCGCGCAACGTGCGCATGCCGTCCCGGTAGGCTTGCCGGCGGATTTCGGAGACCGAGGCCCGACGCATCACCAGGTCCTCGATGGCCGGGGAGATGCGCAGGACCTCGAAGATGCCGGTGCGGCCGCGATAGCCCGTACCGCCGCACGCCTGGCAGCCGCGCGCCTCACGGACGGTGACGCGTCCGTGTGCGTGCAGGCGCTCGAACGGCGCGGTCAACGCGTGCGTCCGCACGTCGATGTCGAGCGGCGTCGGACATTCGCGGCACAGCCGACGCACCAGCCGCTGCGCGACGACCAGGCGCAGCGACGAGGCCACGATGAACGACTCGAGGCCCATGTTGAGCAGGCGGAGCACGGCGCCGGCGGCGTCGTTGGTGTGCAGGCTCGAGAGCACGAGGTGGCCGGTCAGGGCCGCCTTCAGCGCGATGTCGGCGGTCTCGGCGTCGCGCACCTCGCCGACCATGATCACGTCCGGATCCTGGCGGAGGAAGCTGCGCAGCGCCATCGCGTAGGTGAGCTCTTCCGCGTCACACTGCACCTGGGTCACGCCGAGGATGCGCGATTCGACCGGGTCCTCGGCCGTGAGGATGCACTCGTCCTCGGTGTTGAGGCGATCGAGCAGCGCATACAGCGTGGAACTCTTGCCGCTGCCGGTCGGCCCGGTGACCAGGAGCAGGCCGTTCGGCAGGTCCGACGCCTCTTCGAGCAGCACGCGTGTCTCTTCATCGACGCCGAGGTCGCGCAGGTCGCGGCGTTGCCGGGCCCGATCGAGCACGCGCATCACGACCTTCTCGCCCGAGATCGACGGCACCAGCGAGAAGCGCAGATCGATCGGCCGGCCCCACACCAGGTCGTAGCCGATACGGGCGTCGATCGGGGCGCTGGCGGCCGTGAGCGGCACGTCGGCCATCGCCTTCAGGCGTGCGCCGACCGGAAGAATCACGGAAGGCGGCAGATCGTGCAGCACGCGCAACGCACCGTCGACGCGGGCCCGCACGCGCAGGCGACCCTCGGCCGGCTCGACGTGGATGTCACTCGCTCCGGCTTCGACCGAGCGGGCGATGACCTGGTGCACCAGCCGGATGATCACCGGCTCGCGCGCCAGGAGTTCGAGGCCCTGGGCGCCCTGCCCCAGTGTGTCGCGCGCGCGGTTGGCGAACGACGCCGCGGCATCGACGTACTGGCCGAACGGCACGCCAATCGCCTCCTGATACGCCTGCTCGGCAACCTCCAGCGAGGCCTCGCCCACGACACGCAGCGGCTGGTCGGACAGCGCGGCGGCGTAGTGCTTCTGGAGGGCCGCCGTCACTGCCGGCTCGGTCGCGAGCAGCGGCACCACCTGGCAACCCGAGATGGACTCGAGGGCGCGGCGATAGCGGGCGTCGGTCGGGTTCAGCAGGCAGACGTGGATCCGATTGACCTCCATCTGCGCCGGGAATGCCATCATCGCCAGCCACACGCGGGCCGGGACCAGGGTGTTGATGCGGTCGAGGAAGTCCGGGTAGACCGTCATCAGCGACGGATCGACCGTGCGGATGCCGGTGATTTCCTCGAGCAGCATCCGGACGGCCTTGTCCGGTGCGAGGTTCAGCGCGAGGACGGCCCCGGCGAGCGTGCCGCCGCGCGCCTGCTGATAGACGCGCGCCGTCTCGACGCGCGCGGCGTCGAGCGTGCGCGACGAGACCAGGAGTTCGCCGAGCCGGCCGTCGAGCTCGGCGTCGGTCATTCCTCGCCCCCCTTTAGCGCGGCCAGCCGCTCCTGCGCCGTCGCCTTGCGCGCGTCGCTGTCGGCGAGCCACTCGACGGCCCGGCCGTACCACGTGATGGCCTCGGCCGGACGGTTGCGGGCGTCGAACTGCCGCGCCTTGCGGTACGCGTCGTCACCCGCGGCCTGCATCTTCGTGCGAGCGGCGGCAGCCTGGTCGGCGGCGCCGGCGCGTTCATAGGCGGCAATCGCGCGCGGCCAGTCGCCACTCGCCTCGAGTGCCTGCGCGTCGGCCAGCGCCTTCTCGCGCGCGGTCACCTGGCCGTGCCGGGCCTGCGCCAGCAACGCCGTCGTGTCGCGGAAGTTCGGCTGCTGCGCCAGGACGGCCTGGAACACGCGTTCCGCCTCCACGAAGCGACCCGCATTCAGCGCCCGACGGCCTTCCTCGTAGCGGGCCGCCACGGCCGACGCATCCTTGGATGCCGGCGGCGGTGGCGTGCGCTTGGGACGTCCTCCCTGCGACACCGGCGGCGGACGATTGGTCACCGGCGGCGCGGTCGTCGTGGCCGGCGGCGGCGGAGGAGGCGGCGGCGGCACGGGTGTCGTGACGGGCGCCGGCGCCGTGGTAGTGGCGACCGGGGGTTCCGGCGACGTCGTCGATGTCGCCGGAGCTACCGGACCTGCAGGTGGCTCCTCGGCCGGCGGCACGACGGCGGGCGGCGGATCCGGCGTCGTGGCCGGCGGCTGCGTCGTGGCCACCGTCGTCTCTTCGCCTCCCGAGGTCATCACGCGATACGCCACGGCAGCCACGGCCCCGAGCATCGTCAGCAGGAAGACCACCAGGATGATCGGGTTGACGCCCTTGCGCGGCGCCTTCGCCTTGACGCTCTGTCGCACGACGGGAGGCGGCGGACCTGCGACGACGGGCGCGGCGCCCGACTTGGCACCCGGCATCAACAGCGTCTGGTCGGGCACGGGCGGGGGCGGCGTGCGCGACCCGGTGGTGCCGGCCGTGTCGGGAGCGCGGGGCACGGGTGGCGGCGCTGCCGGCTTCAGGTCCTGGAACGCGAGTTTGTAGTCGCCGAACAGCACTTCGTGGCCATGCTCGAGGATCAGGCGGTTGACGCGCTGCCCATCCTTCCAGCTGCCGTTCTGGCTGTTCAAGTCGATGAAGACCCAACGTCCGTGTTCCTCCCGCAGCTCCGCGTGGAACCGCGACACCGACTTGCGCGGGTCGATCAGCGTGATGTCGTTGGTCTCCGAGCGCCCGATCCGCCAGTCGCGATGACCGGGATCGAACTCGGTTTCGACGGCGCCATCGCGCCAGATGAATACCTTGGGCATTTCGGGACTCGTGGCCGTCTGTGCGGGCCTGACGTGTTACTGGGCGGCCCGCTGATGGAGGCGCGTCACTTCGGTGCGGGCGCGGGCGTGCAGCGGCTCGGAGTCGAGCGTCAGCGCCTGCACCTGTTCCCACTGCCGTGCCGCATCCTCGAATTTCAGCTCTTCTTCCGCCCGGGTCGCTGCCGACTGGAAGCTGCGCAGGCGCAGGTTGCGCTCGCCCATCACCCGCAGGAGCAGGCGACGGGATGGCGCGTGCTGCGCGTCGCGATACAGCGCGCCGTGCAGCAACCGGTAGGCGTCGAGCAGGCGGCCGTTACGGTAGGCGAGATTGCCCTCGTCGTACAACCAGTCCACCGGCCGGTCCTTGGCCGCCATCGCCTGTTGCTCGACGGCCTGGGCCTGCGGCGTGTCGACCGGCGAGATCGGCGTGTCGGCCGGCAGCGACGGGTTGTCGCGCCCGGTGTCCTTGACGGCTTCGACCGCGGCGGCTGGCGCCAGCACGAACAGGTAGACCGCGAGCAGCCCGATCCCCATGAGCAGCATCGTGAGGACCGCGGCGAGGATCAGTCTCAGCCCCTTGTTGACCGGACGCGCCGGTGACCCACCGACTGGTGCCGGTGCGGCAGCCGCCTGGCCTTCCGCCTCGAACAGCAGCGTCTGGTCGCCCAGCTGAATCAGATCGCCGTTGGACAGCTGCGCCGCGTGCACGGTCAGGCCGTTGACGACGATGCCGTTGGCACTGTCCTGATCCTCGATGCGTACACCGCGCGGCGACCACGAGACGAGCGCGTGGCGTTTGGAGACGAACTGGGAGTTCAGGACGATGGTGTTGCCGGCGTCACGACCGAGCGTCACCGTCCGGCCCTGTTCGAGGCCGTACACCATTTCCTGCCCGTCCGGGGTCTGCAGGACGAGGCGGGCGGGACTGCGGTCGGCGGGAGACGACATGGGTCTGTCTAGCCTCAACGCACGAGGCGGGCGACACGCACATTTCCGCCAGCCTGCCGCGACAGCGTGAACGTCCCGTGCTCCGGTGTCGGCACCGTGACTTCGGCACCGGGCGCCGACCCGAGCGCGCCCAGCCCCTGGACCACGGCATTGCGCAGCGGCGCGTCGGTCAGCACGTCGAGCAGGTGCTGGCCGGCAAGACCGGACGCATCCGGGCCGGCGGTGATCAGGGCGCCTTGCCCTGTCGTGACCGCGAGGGCCGGTGTCACTTCGATCCACGGGGCGACAGCGGACGC
>DATJTM010000650.1:0-9848 GCA_035503395.1 Luteitalea sp. | reverse complement strand
GGTTCACGATCGGCCGGGTGCATCCACTCGTAGAACGTGTCGATCGTCACCGTCGCGTCGGGCGGCAGTCCGAAGTGCTCCTTGACCTTCGCATTCCAGACGAGCGTGGAGAACGGCAGATCGCAGTGCCACAAGCCGACGCGCCCAGAGCTGACGGCGAGGTCGAGCCGCTGCTCGATCAGCTTGCGTTCGTGGATGTCGATGACCGAGCCGACGAAGCCTGCAAACGTGCCGTCCGCGTCGAAGCGCGGACGGCCCGCGTCGATCACCCAGCGATAGGCGCCATCATGACGGCGCAGCTTGTGCTCGAGCGAGAACGACTGATGGGCACTGTTGGCCGCCAGGAACAGGCGCTCGGCCTGCTGCCGCTGGGCCGGATGGACGGCGTCGATCCAGCCGAAGCCGAGGGCTTCGGTTTCGGATTGCCCGGTGAACTCGTACCAGCCGCGCGAGAGGAACGAGCAGTAGCCGTCGACCTCCGTGCTCCACAGCATGGCGGGCGCCGCGTCGACGAACGCACGGCTGCGAATGTCGCTGTCACGCAGGGCGGCCTCCGCCCGGACCCGGGCGTCACGCTCGCGGTGTTCCGCCGAGATGTCGGTGAACAGCAAGGCCACACGTCGCTGGTCGGGCGTCCCGACGCGCACGGCATGCACGGCGAACCATCGCCCCATCGCCTCGGACTGCTGCGTGAACCGGGTCGACTCCCCGGTCAGCGCGACACGTCCATAGACGTCGACCCAACCCTGTTCGAGATCCGGGACCAGTGACCGCGCCGTCTTGCCGACGGCGTCGACCAGGCCCGTCTGCTGCTCGAAGCGGGCGTTGACCTGCACGAACCGGTAGTCGGCCGGCTCTCCACGATCGTCGACGATGATCTCGAGCACGCAGAATCCCTGGTCGAGCGCGTCGAGCAACGCGGCGTAGTCATCTGCGGTCATGCTCGTCAACGGTACTGCACTTGGCGCAGGAACTTCGGCGTGGTTGCCAGCCCGACTGCGAACCGCATCAATTCTGTATCGCCCTGCATCACACAGGGCCTCAGGTTCGACTGGTCAGGCTTCACCTGTCAGACGGGATCACGACGCGCGTCCAGTGCGGCACAGCGTGTGTGCCGCCGGTCCTGCGGGAAATGCTCGCGACCGGACATCGCCGCACGTCTTCAGGGCGGCGGCGGCGCGATGCCGTACGCACGTCGGACGTCGGCCGCGGTCACCACGCCGAGCAGCCGGCGGCCGTCGAGTCTCGACACGACGGGCACGATCGGGGCCTTCGCAAGGTGACGCAATGCCACGTCCAGCCATTCGTCCGGATAGACAGCGTCGGTGACGTGGCCGGCGACGGTCGATGTGGCGTCGCCATCGCCGGTGCCACGCAACTGGAGCCAGCGTACGGAATCGTCGGTGGCCTCTCTCGACGCGAGACGCTCCGCCACACGCCATCGCCCATCGTCGCCTTCCACGAGCGCGTGGGTCGACGTCGACCGATCGAGAACGGCCGCGGCTTCGATGGCACCGAGTCCCGCCGGCACGACGGCGACCGCGGTTGGCGGCGACATCGCGTCCTCGACATGCAGCGGCGCGTCGGGACGCGCCAGGCGTGCCGAGGGCAGCACCGCGCCTTCGTGCTCGGCAACGAGATCGAGAATCGACTGGCGGTGCAGCTGACGCGCCACCACGAAGGCGAGCGTCGCGGCGATCATCGCCGGCACGATACTGCCGGCGGTACCGCTCAACTCGAAGGCCATGAAGACGGCGGTCATCGGCGCCCGGAAGACGCCCGCGAACATGGCCGCCATCCCGGCCAGCACGATGGCACTCTGCGAGCCGGACGGCAGCCAACCTGGGGCAACACCGCCAACCGCGCCGCCGAGCATGACGCCGAGGAACAGGGTCGGCGCGAACAAGCCGCCCGGCGTGCCCGTGCCGAACGCCACACCGGAGACCACGCACTTGATGGCCGCCAGCGCCGCCATCGTCTCCCAGGTGTACTGCCCATGCAGCGCGCCGTCCATCGCGCGATAGCCGGTGCCAAGGACGTCAGGCCAGCCGAGTGCCACCACGCCGACGAGCAAACCTGCGAGCAGCGGTCCCACCGCGGGAGGCAGGCGAATCGCACCGAGTCGGTAACGCAGCACACCCATCATCCGCACGTACGCGGTAGCGAAGAGTCCACCCGCAACGCCCAGCGCGACGTACAGCAGCACCTCGCTCGGCCCGCCGACCGCCGCCACTTCCGGCACGCTGAACAGCGGGCTCTCCCCGAGGAACAGACGCGAGGTGACGACCGAGGATGCTGCCGCCAGCACGATCGACCCCATGACGGCCGCATCGAACCCGGCCACCACCTCCTCGAGCACGAACAGCACGCCAGTGATCGGTGTATTGAAGGCTGCCGCGATGCCCGCCGCCGCGCCCGTCGGCGCGATCAGACGCATCGTCTGCTGCGACAACCCGAACAGACGCCCGAGCCGTGAGGCAATCCCCGCCCCCATCAGCAGGGCGGGATCCTCGGGCCCGAGTGGCGTGCCGGTGCCGATCGACAGCACGCACGAGGAGAACTTGCCCGGCACGCCGGCAAACGGTATGTGCCCGTTCGAGACGTACAGCGCCGACTTGGTCTGGACGATGCCGCTGCCGGCCGCAACCGGGATGGCGCGCACGATGAGGGCGGCGGCGGCCGCGCCAATCGCCGGCCAGAGCACGCGCATGGCCGTCGACCGGCCGCTGTCGCGCACCGACAGGTCGACGAGTTCGATGGCGGCGTGGAAGCAGACGACGACCAGTCCGGTACACACGCCGATCAGCACCGCCAGCAACAGGAAGCGCTGCGCGTCGTCCAGCCGCCATAAACGAGGGGTCTTCGATGTCTCGCGCGATGCCGTCACGACTGCCCCGTCACCAGGTCGTTCAGGACGCGCCCTGCGGCGTCGTCCTCCGCCGGCACCGGGCACGTCGTGCGCCAGTCGTCGGCGGCCGCCTGCAACAGGCTCCGCCCGACCTCGACGTCGCCGCCAGGGCGGGCCAGCCATCGGTCGATGGTCGCGACGACCGGCGACGTCTCGGACGCCGATGGCGTGCACGTCGACAAGCGGCCCCGCACGTCGTCGAGCAGGCCGCGCACGCGTGCGGCACGGCGCGCCGCGGACAGTCGTGGCTGATCGGGGTCGAGTGCGAGCACGCGCGCGGCGAGCGTCCTGACGCGGGTCGCCTCGGCATCGCCGGGAAGCCGGTGCAGTGCCCGGCCGGCCACGGCAAACGCCTGGACGTAGCGTCGGCGGGCGAACTCGGCCCGAGCCAGGAGGACCGGCGCGCGACCAGGGTCGGCAAAGCGCTCGTCGACAATCCGCAATTGTCGGGCGGCGTCGTCGGGAAAGCCGGCGTCGAGCAGGTCGCGGCCGGCCTGGAGCTGGAGATCGCGATCACCGGGGAAGGCATTCGACAGCTCGAGGAGAGCGGCGCGCAGCCGCGCCGTCTGCCCCGTGCGGCGATACAGGCCCACGAGCTCGAGGCGAGCCTGCCGACGAAGCGGCTGGGCGGCTGGTGACCAGCGGCCGTAGATGGCGCGGTAATAGGCGCTCTCGGCCTCGGTCGCATCGCCCTGCTGGACGAGGAGGCGGGCGAGCACGAGGTTGGACTCGCCATCGACGGGCGACTGCCGCAAGGCCTCGCTCACGTAAGGCACGGCTTCCGCAGGCCGGCCGACGCCGGCCAGGGCCTTGCCGAGCGCCAGCCGGTACTCCGGCCGGTGCGGGTCGAGGGCGACGGCATCACGCAACCACGTGACGGCTTCGGCATCGTGCCCGGCGACGGCCGCCGACGTCCCCCTCGTCATCGCTGCGGCGGCGCGGTCGACGCGACGATGGTGAGCCAGGCGAGACAGGATCGACGCCGCCCCCCACAGCAGCGCGACAATGACGGCCACCACCATCATCCTTGCCGTCGACATCTGCCCGATGCGCCGTGCGGTCTCGCGAGACGCGTCGAGCCGTGCGCGCGCCCGCGCCACGCCGGTCATCTCACGACCCTATCAACATCGCGACGTTGCGTCACGCGAGGCTGCTACGGCTCAGTCGTGTCGGGCCGCCGTCCCGTCGCCGCGGTCGGCAAGTCCGTACTGACGCATCCGTCGCCACAAGGTCACCGTGCTGATGTTGAGAGCCGCAGCGGCCTTGCGCCGATTGCCGCCGAAGCGCTCCAGCGCCCGCTCGATCGAGGCACGCTCCTGCGCCTGGAGGTCGAGCGTGTCGCCAGACACCACCGACGACGCGGGCCGTGTGACCTCGGGCGGCAAATCCCGCGGCCGGATGGTGGGGGCATCGGCCAGGATGACGGCGCGCTCGACGGCATGCTCCAGTTCACGGACGTTCCCGGGCCACCCGTAGGCCATCAACGCCGACATCGCCCTTGCCGACACGCTGGAGACGTCCTTGGCCAGACGGTTGGCGGCAGTGGTGGCGAACTGATGGACCAGCGCCGGAATGTCGTCGCGGCGCTCGCGCAAGGGTGGGACGGTGACCACGAAGGCCGCGAGCCTGAAATAGAGGTCCTCACGGAACGTGCCGGCCGCGACCGCGGCCCTGAGATCGCGATTGGTCGCAGCAATCACGCGAGCGTGGACCGTGATGGTCCGCTCGCCGCCCACCCGGCGAATCTCCCTCTCCTGCAGCACCCGCAGCAGCTTGGCCTGGATGGTGGGCGCCACTTCGCCGATCTCGTCGAGGAAGATCGTGCCGCGGCCGGCGACCTCGAAGAGGCCGGCCTTGTCGCGCACCGCGCCGGTGAACGCGCCGCGGACATGCCCGAAGAGTTCGGACTCCAGCAGGGTCTCGGTGAGGGCGGCGCAATTGATGCTCACGAACGGCGCGCCGGCGCGGGCACTCTGGTCGTGCATCAAGCGAACGACGAACTCCTTGCCTGTCCCGCTCTCACCATGCACCAGCACGGTGGTGTCCAGTGGGCCGACCCGCGCGGCCAGTTCCAGCACGTCCTGCATCGGCCGGCTGGCGGCCACGAAGTGCCGCGCCTCGGCATGGCGCCGGACCTGCTCGCGCAGGACGTTCAGTTCGCGTTCGCGGCGTTCGAGCGCACGTTCACGGCGGGCGAGGTCCTTCAACCGTGTCCTGACGCTGTCCTGGAGCCGCTCCACCTCGTGTCCGAGGCGGGCCGCCTGGAAGTCGGCGCGGATGTGCTCCGCTTCGCGACCCCACCCAGCCACGTCACGGCCCACCGCGTGGCATCGGCGTGCACCAGACCCCACGCAGGCGGTTTCCCGGAAGTACACCTCGCGCCCCAGGCACGCACTCGCAAACCCGCTCGAGTACCCCACGAGCGACCAGCACACCGGTGAATCGGCGGGGCCGATGTGGTGACGATGCTGCTCTGCCTCGTACGAGTTGTGCCAGTCGACCTCGGCCTCGAACCGCCCTGTGGTCGGGTCGTGGTCGATGCGACGGAGGTCGGCGCGGACGATGCCGGCGAGGGTGTGCAGCATCGCGCCCGAGCGCAATCCGTCACGAGGATCGGACCAGGGTTCGCGGGCCCGCAGGCTGACCGCGTCGTGATAACCGTCGGCGAACCCGAACCGTAGCAACACGCGGCGCGCGGCGTCGTCGCCGAGGGTGTCGACGAGTTCCTTGCGCAGGAGCCCCATGGCGGCGGCGCTGAGGATGACCACGCGCTGCTCATGCAGGCGGATCGTCCCGTCGGCCGGGCGCAGGTCCAGCAGTTCGGCCAGGTGCCGCGGTGCCGACGCCCGCGATTGCGAACCACGCGCCTTCTTCACGCCCGCCATGTTGAAGCCGTCCGCGCCGACAGAGACCGACGGGCAGTTCACGCGCACCGTCGCGCCAGGGCCGGCCCCCGGTGGTGCTCACTGTATCCCGGGAAGCGCGGCCGGCCGGCGCCACGGTCCCCCGACAGTGAGGCCACCCGCGGCTCGCCTGCCGCCGGTCTGACTGGCCGTCCGCACCCTGGCGATGCCGGACGTCCACGATGGCGGATCGCTGGCCGGGAACGACTGCTCCAGCACATCGTCCAGGTCTTCGTCCTCGACGTCGCGCCAGCCGGCCTCCGCACCTGCCAGGGCCGGTGACGACCATCTCCCGTTGGCGATCAGCATCGCCACCAGCAGCGCCGACTGTGCGCTCCAGGCCAGCAGCAACAACGCCACTCCCATGGTGTTCTGCACTGCGAGCAGCAGCGCGAGCGAGAGCAACCCGCCGAACCAGATGGCGATGCTGCCGGTGATCAACGACCCCCATGCCAAAGGCATGTGTTTCCTCCGTGGATGGATCGGCGCGAGCCGACGTGATGAATGACGTGAGGCCTGCCCCTCGCCGCGAGGCCCCTGGTGCCGTCGAGCGCGGCGTCACGCGACGCGCGCACGCGCGACGTCGGACGCCCGCCTGGCTGCTTCGATCGCCTCGTCGGGAATGACCAGCAGTGGAAGCTCGGCCCGCCGGATCAGCCGCGACGTGACCGAGGTCCAATGGCGGAACCGCCGGCTGCCGCCCACCACGACGAGGTCCGCCGTGGCTTCGGCAGCGGCCTTCGTGATCGTCTCGACGGCTGGACCAGCGGCGACGTGCAACCGCGCCCCGACCCCGCCATCGAGGTGCGGTTCGACTGCCGCAGCCAGGTCGCGGCGGGCATCGGCGATGACGTGGTCGCGGAACTCAGGGACGACCCAGCGGGCGCGAATGGTCACCGCGTCCGATGCCGCCAGGCTGTCGACGCCGTGGACGATGGTGAGGTCGCGAGCGCCACCACCGAGGGCGATCGTGGCCGCCTCGATCAGTCCGCCAGCCCCCTCGAGCCGATCTACCGCCACCACCACCCGCTCGAAGCGATGGGGGTCGTCGACGATGGCCGCCGGCAGTACCAGCGTCGGCTGCCTGATCACCCTGACGACTGCGTCGGCCAGTGAACGAGGCGCCAGGCGTGCCCAACCGGTGCGCGCCTCGGCGCCGACCACCACGAGATCGACGGCTCGTGCGTCGGCGTACTCGGCGACGATCTCGGCAGGCTCACCATGCCGGAGCGACACCTGGATCGCCACGCCGGCCGCTTCGGCGCGACGGCGCAGATCGACGAGACGGTTGAATCGCTCGGCCGACCGGTAGGACAGCGGATGGTCGGGCGGCACCGGGTGGATGACGTGCAGTTCGGCGCCGCGCTCGCGCGCGAGCGCCAGGCCGTATTCGAATGCGATGGGGTGGGCAAGCTCGACGTCCGAGACGGCGAGGATGGATGTGCTCCTTCTCATGTTTCCTCCTGCCATGAGAGAGAGCAAGCGGTGGGCCGCGTGTCCTGGCGCCAATCCGGCGACTTTTCTGAGGTTTTCGGCGGCGCCGACGGCCGCTACCATTCAGACTGAAACGCGTCATTTCAACCTGAAATGACCGGGGCCACGTTCCACCCGTGACACCGGCCGTGCCACGCGTGGAACGCACTCGGAGCTCTCGCGGCGCTCCACTCATTCGCGTGCCTGCCGTGGCCGTGTGGCACACACCGTGCACCGTCGTGGTGCGGAAGACGAACGGTCCGCGGAACGCACACCTCCCAGGGGCCGACCGACAGCACGGCACGGGCGTCAGTCCCTGCTGCTCTGCGTCACGGCGGACGGCGCGGACGTCTCACCGCCCGGCTGCAGGTACTTGCCGTACCACGCCAGATAGCGCTCGAGGCGGTCGCGCAGGTAAGGCACGCGCGTCAATCCGTGATTCTGTCCGGGATACACGACGAGTTGCGTCGGCACGCGCAACGTCTTCAATGCCTGATACAGCTGCTCGCTGCCGAGGATCGGTACGTTGAAGTCGTTCTGGCCGCCGACGAACAGCGTCGGCGTCGTGATCCGGTCGGCCTTGAAGAACGGGTACGAGAACTTCACCCAGGCATCGAGGTTCTTCCACGGCGGCCCGAACTCGCTGTCGTACAGGTACGTGTACTGGTCGTGCCCGTAGAGCGAGATGTGATTGGCGCTGCCGGCGCCACTGATCGCCGCCTTGAAGCGCGTGTCACTGGCGATGACGTAGTCGGTGAGGACGCCACCGTAGCTCCAGCCACCGATGCCGAGACGATTGGGGTCGGCGACACCGATCGAGACCACGTGATCGGTCGCGGCGAGCACGTCGACGACCTCGAAGTTGCCCCAGTCGCCGAAGATCGACTCCTGGAACGTCTCGCCGCGGCCCGAGCTGCCGCGGTAGTTTACGTTGACGACGGCATACCCGCGCGCGGCGAAGATCTGTCGCTCGAAGTTGAACGTGTGCGCGTCCTGAGAGGTCGGACCGCCGTGCAGCCGCAGCAGGGTCGGATACTTCTGCCCCGCGACGTAGCCAACCGGCTTGGTGAGGAGGCCGTGGATCACGACACCGTCCGGCGTCGTGAACGCGATGTCCTCGGCTGCCTGGATCTGCACCGTCGCCAGCCAGGTGTCGTTGTGCGTGGTCAGCTTGCGCAGCCTGCCCGCATCGACCGCGTACAACTCCGCGGGTTCGGTCGACGTTCCCACTGTCGCGACGACGCGGCCCCTGGCGTAGGTCGGCTGTCCGACGACGCGGGCGCCCGAGGTGAGGCGCTCGACGGCGCCGCCGCGAACCGGCACACGTGCGAGATACACGGTGCGATCGTCAGCGACGGTGAACGTCAGGTGCGCGCCGTCGGCCGAGAACTGGAAGCTGTTCACACCGCGATCGAGGTCGGCGGTCAGAAGCCGAGGCGCCACGCTGCCGTCAGCGGCGACGATCGCCAGCCGCGTCAGGCTGTGGAAGTTCTGCTTCGGCTCGCTGCCCTGTCCGTACGCGATCCACTTGCCGTCCGGGCTCCACACCACACCGTCGCCGAAGCCGGCACCACCGTCCTGACCGGGGAACGTCGTCAGCTTGCGTGACGCCGATCCCGGGCGCGCGTCGACGACGAAGACGTCGTTGTTGCGCGTGCGATCCCAGTCCTCGTCGTGGTTGCTGACGAACGCGATGCGCGTGCCGTCGGGCGACCAGCTCGGACTGCTCTCGTCGAACGGCCCATTACCGTTCTTGTCGGACGTCAGCAGCTGCTCCTGCCTGGTCGCCACGTCGAACAGCGACACCCGCGTCGTGCCCTTCGCCGTGATGTACGTCTGCCCGTCACGCTTGAATTGGTAGGCGTCGAGGACGATCGGTGGCGGTGGCGCGGCATTGGGGCCGCGATCGCCACGGTCCTCCTCGGCCGCCTCGTTGCCGTGTCGGCGGACGAGCGCCAGGCGCGCGCTGTCCGGCGACCATTCGAACGATGTCACACCGCCCTTGAAGCCGGTCAGCTGACGGGCCTCACCGCCGGTGCTCTCGAGCAGCCACACCTGGTTGCCCTTCGCGGGCCCGGGGCGCGACGACAGGAAGGCCAGGTAGCGACCATCCGGGCTCCACTTCGGCGCCGTCTCGTTCTCGGGCGAGAACGTCAGCTGCGTCCTGGCGCTGCCGTCGTAGCGCACTTTCCAGAGATCGGTGTTGCGCTTGTCGGCGGCGATGTCCCAGGTGGTGAGCGTGTAGGCCACCCACTCGCCATCGGGCGACAGCTCCGGGCTGCCGACGTCCTGCACCGCGAATTGATCGTCGATGACGACGGGGCGGCGTTGGGCGCTGGCCGTCGTCGCAACGGCCAGAGCTACGGTCATGAGAAGGCGGGTACGCATGGCGATGAGCCTCAGAAGTTGAAGCGGAAGCCGAGTTCCACCTGGCGCGGTGTGGCACCACTGGCCAGGCCGGTCGGCCGACCGAACGTCGAAGACGTCAGGGTGCCGTTCGGAGTGCCGAGATTGGCGTGGTTGAGTGCGTTGAAGGCTTCGGCGAAGCCCTCGATCGAGTAGCG
>DATJTM010000649.1:0-3295 GCA_035503395.1 Luteitalea sp. | reverse complement strand
GACAGCGTGCAGCTGAACTACGCCATCGACAACCGCGCTGCGGAGCAACGCCTGCTGCCGCTCGCGGCCGATCGCGGGATTGCCGTGCTCGTGAATCTGCCGTTCGGCGGCGGAGGATTGTTACGGCGGCTGGACGCCCGTCCGCTGCCGGACTGGGCCGGCGAAATCGGCTGCCGGACGTGGGCCCAGGTGTTGTTGAAGTACGTGATCGCCCACCCGGCCATCACTTGTGCGATCCCCGGCACGAGCCGGGCGGTGCACATGCGGGAGAACGCCGAAGCCGGCATCGGGACCTTGCCCGACGCCGACCTCCGGCGCCGCATGAGTGCCGCCGTCTCCTGATCGCGGTGCGGCCGGCTACTCCGGCGAGATGGCGACGACGCGCCACTCCCACGTCACGTTGTAGGCGCGGGCCAGCTCGTTCAGGTCGGTACCGAGCAGGCGCCAGTCCCCCTGCGCGCGGTCGGTGAAGTCGAAGCGCGTCATCATCCCGTTGATCGACGCGGCGCGCGTCAATACCTCGCGCACGTCCTCGGCCGACGACTTGTCATCGTCGAACCGCTTCTCGAGTCGATCGGTGGCGTTCTCGAACTCGCGGACGTAGCGCTTCACCTCGTCTTCGAGCTTGGAGTCGTCGATCCGGCTCTTGTTCAACGCGTCGCCGAGCGAATCGCGGAACTTGTCGGCCGATTTCTCGATCCGCTCCAGCAACCGCTCGACCTGATCGTCGGACAGGCGTGACGGCTCCTGGGCGTAGCTCATCGTCGGCATGGCGGTCAGGCCTGCCATGGTGAAGGTCAGCGCGGCGACGGCGCGCGAAATCTGCATGCGCATGATTCGTCTCCTCATGCCCGGAGACAGTGCAAGGGCGGTGCCTCCTTCGGTTCCAACCCGCTTCGGCTTCCACCGGTAGGGAAGGTTGACCCAGCCCGGCCGACGGTCTGGCCGTGAGCAAGAGGGCAAGAAGGGCAATAAGGACGAAAAGGGCGAGAAGTTCTCGAAGCGCTGAGAGGCAACGAACAGGTCCCTTGCGCAGACAGCAGATTGGCCCCCCTAGGGCAGCTCTTCTAGATAAGCGCGCGCGACGAACGGCCAATTTCCCAACAGTTGCGCGAGGCGAACAAAACGTGAAGAACTGCCGACGCTGCTCTGCGTCAACCGTTCAGACGCTGCTGCGTAACTAGACGGCATGACGATTATTCAGCGCTTCGCTGCCATGCCCCGGCCCCTGCTGCTCCGCTCCACGCTCCTCCTCTGCCTGGCGGCGGCGCCTGCGCCGGTCTGCGCGCAGCGGGCTACGGCGGCCCCGGCGCAGGCCGCCGCGGCGCCCGCGCCGGCGCCCGTCCCGGTCATCACCGAGCAGAGCGCCAATGACACGCGCGACCAGTTCAACGAGCTGCTGCAGCAGCACCCGCCGGCGCTCCGCGAGGTGTTCCAGCGCGACCCGGCGCTGCTGGCCAACACCGAGTACCTGGCGCCGTACCCGCGCATCACCAGCTTTCTGGCGGCGCACCCCGAGATCGTCCGTTCTCCGGCATACTTCGTGGGCGAATGGCACCGCTCCGAGCCAGAGCCGCAGGGCATCTGGATGTTCCGCGAGATGATGTCGATGGTTGCCGTCGGCACGCTGTTGCTCATGGCGGGCCTGTCGTTTGCCTGGCTGATCCGGACGGCGCTCGATCATCGCCGCTGGCAGCGGGTGTCCAAGGTGCAGGTCGAGACGCACAGCAAGGTGCTCGATCGCATGACGTCGAGCGACGAACTGCGCGCCTACATGGAGTCGCCGGCCGGTCGCCGCTTCCTCGAATCGGCCCCCATCGCCCTCGACGGCAAGGCCGCGCCGATCTCGGCGCCGCTCAATCGCATCCTCTGGTCGATCCAGGTCGGCGTGGTCGCGCTGCTCGGGGGCCTGGCGCTCCAGTACGTCAGCAGCACCGTGATTGCGGATGCCGGACAGCCACTCCGCGTGCTCGGTGTGTTCCTCGCGGCCATCGGGGCCGGGTTCCTGATTTCGGCCGGACTCTCGTACGCGCTGTCACGGCACCTCGGCCTGTTCAAGGCCGATGCCGACGGCACGATGCGCAACGTGCCGCAGGTGTGAGATGAGCGAGACGCGCCTGGATACCCTCGCGCTTCACGCGACCGCCTGTGACGAGCCTTTCGTGCTCCGCGAAGACGAGTTCCGCCTGCTCTACGACCGGACGTCGCGCGGCCTGTGGGCCTACGTGTACCGCCTGACGCGCGACAGCCACACCGCCGACGACCTGCTGCAGGAAACGTACTACCGGTTCCTGCGCACGCCGGCGACCTACGACGGCGATCTGCACGTGCGCAATACGCTCTACCGGATCGCCACCAACCTGGTTCGCGACCGTCGCCGCCGCACGCGGCCGACGGTCTCGATCGATCACGATGAGACGCCGGTGCTCGCGGCCGCCCACGACGAGGTGCATGTCACGGGTGAGCGGACCGACGTGCGTCGCGCGATGGCGCAGTTGCGCGATCGCGACCAGCAACTGCTCTGGCTGGCCTATGCCGAGGGCTCATCGCACCAGGAGATCGCCGCGTCGCTCGGCGTGCGGGCTAACAGCGTGAAGACGCTGCTCTTCCGCGCCCGTCAGCGGCTGGCTGCCCTGCTGCCGCGGACCACCCGCGACGCCGGGCCGGGAGGACGTTCATGATGACGCGGACCTGCAGCCACGAGGACGCCGTGGTCGCCGCCGCCCTGGCCGGTCACGAGCTCGACGCGCCGCTCGAGGCGCACGTCGCCGGCTGCGCGAACTGTCGCGAGGTGCATGCGCTCGTGTCGGTGCTGCACGACGATCGGGCCGACACACTCGCGCAAGCGCAGGTGCCGTCGGCCGGCCTCGTCTGGTGGAAGGCGACGCTGCGCGCGCGGCACGAGGATGCGGCGCGCGCCACGCGCCCGATCACCGTCGTCGCCGCGGTGACGGCGGCTGCCGTCGCCGGGTTGCTGGTGTCGGTGGCCGGCCTGCTGGCGTGGTGGATGCAGGATGCACTCGCGGCGCAGCCGATCGTGCAAGCGCTGGCGGCCGCGATGTCGACGAGCGATCCATCTGGCGCCGTCAGCGGCGTACGCCTCGCCGTGTGGCTCGTCGCCGGCGCGCTGCTCGTCGCCACACCGCTGCTGCTGTACGTCGCGTTGCGCGACGAATAGCAGCAGCAACGACGAACGACGAACGACGAACGCGGACTCGGACTCGGAACGGGCGGTCGCATCTGCCCGGGACGTCGCCGCTTGATTTCGTAGCCGCCCGACTTGTCGGGCGGTTCC
>DATJTM010000648.1:0-2357 GCA_035503395.1 Luteitalea sp. | reverse complement strand
GCCGGCCTGACCGTCGCGCGCACGCTGTTCGACGAGCCCTACTTGTCGACCAGTGCGAAGCATCAGGGCCTGCTGCTGCACTCGGTCTACCACCGCCCCAACGGCTGGGACTACATCCCGCGCGGGCGGAAGATTCCGTGCGGCGAGTCGTCGATGTGGGGCGACTACCACGCGCGCGAACTCGCACTGCTGATCCAGCGGATGGCCAACGGCGAGCCGTACTACACGTTCTTCGGTCCCGCGTCGAGCTGACGCTCGACGCGCGATCCACCGTCCGCCGGACCGAGTCCGGCGGCTACACCTGGCGGTCGCCCGCACTGGCATCGACGGACGGCCGGGACGGCCGTGCCTACCTCACCCTCCACTATGCTTGACGAGTGACCATGCTCGTCCGGACCGAACGGCGCGACGACGACGGCCGCACGCCGCTGGACGTGCGCGTGGCCGAACTCGAGACGGAACTCGGCGCGCGCGCCGCCGAACTCGGACGCGTCTCCACCGAGCTCGAAGCCTTCCGTCTTCGGTACCGGCATGAGGTCGGTCGTCTCCACGACGAGCTCGACGCGCTGGAACTCGCGATCGCCGAAGCCGAACTCGGGGAACTCTCGAAGAAGCTCGACGAATCCGAGACACCCACCGACGCTCCCGTCGAACCGACCGTCGATCAGCCGGCGCGCTTCACGTCGGACGCCGTCCGCCGTCTCTTCCGCGATGTCGCCAAGATGATCCACCCCGATCTCGCGAGTCACGACGACGTGACGCGCGAACGTCGGCACGCGCTGATGGTCGAGGCCAATCGCGCGTACGCCCGCGGCGACGAGGAACACCTGCGCTGGATTCTGGAGTCGTGGGAACGCAGCCCCGAAGCCGTGCGCGGCAGCGACCCTGCCGCCGCGCAACTACGGCTCGAGCGTCGTCACGCACAGATCGAGGAGCAGCTGACGGTGATCGCCGGCGACCTGGCGGCGCTGAAGGACTCATCGCTATGGCAGCTGAAGGCGATGGTCGACCTCGAGGCCGCGCGCGGCAAGGACCTGGTCGCCGACATGGTGCGACGCCTGAAGCGCGACATCATGGTCGCGACCAACCGCCTCGACGCGATGCGACCGCCGCAGTAGCGACGGTCACGGACCGTATCTCGCAATCGAGGCGACGGACGGCTCGGAGAGCCGTCCCTACCTCACGGCTTCCGCCTCGAGCCACGACTTCAGCGGCGCGAAGTAGTCGATGATCGCGGTGGCGTCCATCTGCTTCTCGCCAGTGAGCGCTTCGAGCGCTTCAGGCCACGGCTTGCTCGCGCCCATCGCCAGCATCTTCTGCAGGCGCGCGCCGACCTCCTTGTTGCCGTAGACCGAGCACGTGTGCAGCGGGCCCGTGTGGCCGGCCGCCTTGCACATCGCGCGATGCATCTGGAACTGCAGGATGTGCGCGAGGAAGTAGCGCGTGTACGGCGTGTTGGCCGGCACGTGGTACTTGGCGCCCGGATCGAACGCGTCGGCCGGACGCGGTCCCGGTGCGGCCACGCCCTGGTACTTCTCGCGCAGTTCCCACCACGCCTCGTTGTACTGCGCCGGCGGAATCTCGCCGTTGAACACCTTCCAGCGCCACTGATCGACGAGCAGGCCGAACGGCAGGAACGCCACCTTGTCCAGCGCCATCCGCAGCAGGAACTCCACATCGTCCTGCGTCTGCGGCACGGCGGGAAGGAGGCTCACGTCGGCCAGGTATTTCGGTGTGATCGACAGCGCCACGGCGTCGCCAATCGCCTCGTGGAAACCGTCGTTGGCGCCGGTCCGGTAGAGAAACGGCTGCGTGTTGTAGGCGCGCTGGTAGAAGTTGTGCCCGAGCTCGTGATGCACCGTGGTGAAGTCCTCGGCGTTGATCTCGATGCACATCTTGATGCGGAGGTCGTCGACGTTGTCGACGTCCCACGCGCTGGCGTGACACACCACGTCGCGATCACGGGGACGCGTGAACAGCGAGCGCTCCCAGAACGTCTGCGGCAGCGGCGCGAAGCCGAGCGAGGTGAAGAAGCCTTCGCCGTACTTCACCATGCCGCGCGCGTCGGTCTTGCGCGCTTCCAGCAGGGCCTTGAGGTCGTACCCCGGTGCCCGTCCTGGCGGCCCGACGAGGTCGTAGATGTTGCCCCACTGCTGCGCCCACATGTTGCCGAGCAGGTGCGCGGGGATTGGCTTGTCCGTGGCCACGACGGCGGCGCCGTACTTCTCCGACAGGCGGCGCCGCACGTGCGCGTGCAGCAGGTCGTAGAGCGGCTTGACCTGCGTCCAGAGCCGATCGACTTCCTGCGCGAACGCGTCGGGCGGCATGTCGTAGCCGGCTCGCCAGAAGGCGCCGAG
>DATJTM010000647.1:0-4481 GCA_035503395.1 Luteitalea sp. | reverse complement strand
CTCCTCGAGCTGTTCCTGCAGTTCGAACTGATCCCAGAAGTCGAACGCGACCTCGGGCGCCACGCCTGGCGGCGCGGCCAGCGCCTCGCGGACGAATCGCAGGAGCGTGCCGTCGAAGTCCTGCGCTTCCAGTCGATCGAGCGCTGCATCCTGCGAGGCGAGGATGTCGTCGACCAGCGCCTCGTCGTCGAGGATGGCCTGCATCAACGACGCGACGTGGGCCGGCGACTTGTCGTCGTACAGCACGCCGCCGCCGTTCATGGTGGCCGGCACGGCCGTCGACGCATAGGCGAGCACGGGCACGCGCTTGTGGAACGCCTCCATCAACGGCACGCAGAACCCTTCGTGCTCGCTCGCACAGAGGAAGAGGTCGGCGACGTCGTAGAACGCCGAGAGCTCCTCGTTGCTGACGTGTCCCATGAAGAACACGTCGGGCACCCGCAGCGTCGCCACCAGCTGCTGCAGCATCGCAAAATACAGGTCGAAGCCGCCGTACGAGCCGACGAGCAGGAGACGCGACCGTGGATTGCAGCGTGTCTTGTAGGCGTGGAAGATGCGGATGAGATCGTCGATCTTCTTGTTCGGGATCATCCGCCCGACGAACAGGATGTTGGTCCAGCCGTCGTCGAAGCTGTCGGCGATGGTGCCGGTCGCGGTGGCGTCCAGATGGGTGAAGCTCGGCACGACCGGCAGCACCCCGGTCCGCGGGAAGCCCGCGGCCACCAGTTCCTCGGTGTTGAACACCGAGTCCCCAAGCGCCAGCACGCATCGATCGCGGTAAGCGCCCAGCTCGCGGCGGCCCATGAAGCACAGTTGCACCAGCAACGGGTGCACGCCGATGAAGAACTCCGGCGGCGTGATGTTGTGGTACACGAGGACCATCTTGTCGGGCAGCGCATAGGCCACGCGACTGGCCCGCGAGCCGATTGAGAAGTGGTGGATCAGGACGTTGTCGGGCGAGCTCTCGTCGATGAGATCACGATAGTCGCGCGTCAGGTGTTCGAGCCGCGGGTCGGCGGTCTCGACGAAGATCTCCGACGCGTAACCGGCAGCGCGCAGGACGCGCTGGATGCCGAGGACCTCGTGGCCGATCGCGTCGCCGTAGCCGAGCGTGGCCAGCACCTGGTGCACTGCTGGTCTGGTCATCTCAACGCCCCTGCCTCGGCGGCGGGCGGTGTCCGTGACGGCGGCGCGACCCGCGACGCGGACCTCGCGGCGGCCCACCGGCCGGCCGCGGCGCCGGCTCCGTGCCCGCCGACGCCAGTCGTGCCGGACCCGACGGCAGATTCGCCAGCACTTCACTCGCCGGCGGTACGGTGCCGCGCTGTCGCGACAGCCAGCCGGGCAACGGCTCGATCGTCGATGGCGCCGGGCCCGCCTGCTGCAGGCGCTGCAGCATCGCGTCGTATTTGCCCTCGATGACCGGCCACGCGTAGTTGGCGGCGTGATAGGCCCGGCCGTGCTCGCCGAGCGCCGTCGCGAGTCCGCGATTGGTGGTCAGCACGTGCAGCGTTTCGGCGAATTCCGGGTAATCGCTGTAGAACAGCCCGGCGTTGCTGCGCAGGCACTGGCCCTGCAGCACGTCGCAGCGCGCATTGGCCAGCACCGGCTTGCCCATCGCCCACGCTTCGATGGCGACCATCGACAGGCTCTCGTAGAACGACGGCATCATCAGCGCCTCGCACCCAGCCAGCGCGTCGAACTTCTCCTCGTCGGAGATGAAGCCGACGTGCCGAATCATCGGCGAGTCCGGAATCGGCAGCAGCGCCTTGCCAGCCAGCACCAGCTGCAGCGGGCGACGGAGCGTGAACTGGAACTGCTGGAAGAACTGGAACAGCTCGCGGCAGCCCTTGTTCTCGTCGATGCGGCCTACGTACAGCACGAAGGGCCCGCGGATGTCGTAGGCCTGGCGGAAGCGTGCGGCGTTGACGCTGCTGACCGGCGGAATCTCCGAGCCCACCCCGACGACCACGCCGGGCACCATCTCGTTACCCGACGCCGCATGGATCATCGCCCGCTCCTCATGTGAGTTGTACATGAGGGCGCGGACGCCGCGGAACACCGGCGGGAAGATGCCCAGGCCGATGGCCGGATCGCGCTCGGCGGTCGGCACCAGGATGGCCTTGCCGGCCGCGGCGCGAATGCCGTGGTAGCTGTGGTGATACCGGTAGCTGAAGAAGAACAGGTAATCGTAGTCTGACGCGTGCCTCTCGATGTGGGCGACCAGGGCCGGGCTCGTCGGTCCCTCGGAGTCGAGCCACGCGAGCTCGTCCTTCAGCGAATGCGGCGTCTCGAAGACATCGAACGAGCGACGGCCGAAGTCGTCGGGGTCGCGCTCACGCGATACCTCGAAGCGGCGCACGCGCACCGGGCCGATGCGTTCCTCACCGGCAGGCAGCTCGTTGCGCCACGTCACGTAGTCGCGGGCGCACGTCGTCAGCACCTCGACGTCGTGCGTGCGGGCCAGCCGTTCCGCGATGTAGCGCGCATGCAGTTCCGCGCCGCCGTTGATGTCGGCGCCGTACCGCTGGACGACGACCGCGAGCTTCACGACTGCGAGGGCTCGGAACCGCCATCACTGGCGCCACCCGCGTCCATCTCGCCGCCGCCCATTTCGCCGCCCTCGGCGCCCTCGCCTCCTTCACCGCCCGGCCCACGCCGACGGCCGCGACGACGACGCCGGCGGCGTCCGGTCTTGTCGGCGTCCTCGGGATTGCCGTTGTCGGCGACCGGTTCCAGCGTCGTCAGCGACACCGGCGAGCTGCCCGGCTTGTACTGGACGACGCCTTCCAGCGCGCGACCGCGCCGCTCCGCGAAGTCCAGCCGCGTGTTCAGCGACTCGACCCGCATCTTCAGGTTGCGGTTCTCGATGCTCAGGCGCGTCAACTCGACGACGACGTTGTTGAGCACCTCGAAGTTGAGCGCGTCGCGCTGCTGCAGGTGATCGCTGACCCGGCCGATCGATCGCGTGAAGTACCCGTTGAGCGACGTCTGCAGGTTGAGGACGTGAATCAGCGGGTTCGGGTTGATGAACAGCTTGAGCAGTGGATTGAGCCACCGCCGCAGCGTCCGCAGGATGCTGCCGGCCGTGCCGCGCGACGACGCGTACATCGTCTCGGCATCGAAGCCGTAGAGGTCGGGCGGCGCCTCGATGCCGAGCAACGAGGTGGTGCTGCGCTGACGCCGGTATTCGTCGAGCAAGCCCGATCGCACGGCGAGTGGATCGAGGAACTTCTCGAGCTTTACGCTCGCCAGTTCCTTGACCTCGTCCTCGGTGTAATCAGCGCCGCGCTTCTCCTTCACGCGGGCACGGATCTGCCGCATGATGTCCTCGACGTTGACCGAATCGGCGCGCAGGGAGAAGTCGGACATGGCTCGTGACACTCAGGATCGCTCGCCCGGCGGGCCACCGGTGTGGCGGGTCATCGGGCAAGCGTCCACGGATGGTAGATCAGCGCGATGGTGGTCGCGCCCCAGAGGGCCACGCACAACAGCAGGGGCATGTCGGCGAGCAACAGCTCGGTCGGACTGCCGCCCTGGCTGCGGCGATGGACCAGGTAAAGGTACCGGAAGATTCCGTACAGCGGGAACGGCAGGGTCAGCCCCAGCCACGGCGTGCCGAATCGCTCGACCGTATCGCTGCTGACGGCGTAGAAGGCATAGCCCATGATCGTCGACGCCGAGACGACGCTGATCATCTGGTCGACGAGGTAGGGCGTGTACTCGCCGAGGATCGCCCGGTGCCGCGCCGCGTCGTCGCCGAGCAGCGTGATCTCGTGGCGGCGCTTGGCCAGCGCCAGGAACAGGGCGAGCAGGATCGTGCAGACCAGCAGCCACTGGCTTACCGGTACCTGGATGGCGGCGCCGCCGGCCGAGGCCCGGATGACGAAGCCCAGCGCAATCGACAGCACGTCGAGGATGACCTGCCGCTTGAGCGCCAGCGAATACGCCAACTGCAGCGCCACGTACCCGACCGCATGTGTCAGGAACGCCGGGCCCAGCCAGATGGCCGCTGCCAGTGAGGCGGCGAGCAGCACCACGGCGGTCGTCACCGCGGCTCCGACCGTGACGTGCCCCGCCGCGATCGGTCGATGCCGTTTGAGCGGATGTTGCCGGTCCGCCTCCCGATCGACGATGTCGTTGACCAGGTAGACCAGGCCCGACAGCGCGCAGAAGGCGCCGAAGGCGATCAGGGCGCGGACCACCGACCCGGCGTCGAGCAACCGCTGTCCGAAGATCAGCGCTGCAAAGACGATCAGGTTCTTGGTCCATTGGGCCGGGCGGAGCGCCAGAAACAGCGACGCCGCGACCGGGGGCCGCGGCGTGCCGGGTTGGTGCGAGGCAGTCAACGCAGTGGGAGCACGGGCAACGGGCGCCCGCGGAACGTCAGCCTCTCAGGCCGAGAAGCTCTGGATGGCTTCCGCTTCGCTCTCGTAGACCTCGAACACGGTGAGGAGCTTCGTGATCGAGAGCAGGTCCTC